>JBILIX010000163.1:0-5248 GCA_044368835.1 Flavobacteriales bacterium
CGAAAGTTTTTCATCGGGGTGCGAAGCGATGTATTGATCTGCCGTGAATTTATCTCGGCTTGAAAGCACGAGTTTGTTTTTGGTGCTGTTTTCACGAACGCTATATGACTTAATCCACACATCGCCACCATCGCGGTAGGGGTTCTCCAAATCCTGAGGCGTGTTGAAGTATTGTCCGAATACGAGTGGTCGATCACCGTATTGCTCACGGTTGAGGTAAGAAAGCAATGCAAATAGGTTCTCCGGATTGTTTTCATCCATGGGGGTGTTTGCATTGGAGCGAATGATGACCGTAGCGAAAGTGGTATAGCCAAGGATTGCCATGGTAATACCTAGCACCAAGGTGTTGGCCAGCACCATGTTCCGCTTATGCGTTACAATGATGCCCAGGGTAATCAATCCAACAACCAGCAACATATAGAAGAGAGCACCGCTATTGAATGGCATTCCGAACGAATTCACGAAGGTTCTTTCGAAGAAGCCAGCAAGCTGTACGAACCAAATGATGACACCGGTATTGATAAGGAACAACAAGAACAGAGAGATAGCACCGGTTGCGATAAGACCTTTCAGGCTGTATTCATATTTCTTGAAATAGTAAACCAGGCAAATGGCAGGAATAGCCAGCAAGTTCAATAAGTGGACACCAATCGACAATCCCATGAGGTAGCCGATGAGCACAAGCCAGCGCAGTTCGCCACCTTCATCGACTTCCGATTCCCATTTGAGAATGGCCCAGAACACCACAGCAGTGAAGAGCGATGACATTGCATACACTTCCGCTTCAACGGCCGAAAACCAGAAGGTGTCGGAAAAGGTATAAACCAATGCACCCAGAATACCGCTGCCGAGGATGGCCCACAACTGACCGCCGTTCGGCTCTTTCGCGCCTTCCGGTAAAAACTTTTTGGCCATGTGGGTGATGGTCCAGAACAAGAACACAATGGTAAGTCCGCTGCACAGAGCCGACAGGAAGTTGATCATGACCGGCACGCTGGCAGGTTCAACGAAGGCCGAGAATACACGGCCGATGAGCATGAACAAAGGAGCTCCCGGTGGGTGACCCACTTCGAGCTTGTATACTGAAGAGATGAATTCACCGCAATCCCAAAACGGCATGGTGGGTTCCAGCGTAAGGGCATAAACAATGGTTGCAATGAGACCCATTGCCCATCCGGTGATAACATTCAGCTTGTTGAAATTCATAGACTTGGTTATTGTAAACTGTAATTCGTGCACGCGAATTTAGGAAGACAGGGGGATTTCCTGTCTAAATTGCCGCCTACATTCCCGATAGAGATGAATTTTTTCAAGCGCCCCATCGATGAAATGCCTGCTCAGGGCTTGGAGCAGAATGCGCAATACAGTTCAGCTGCGCCTTTTCCGCACATCGTGATGGATGATTTCTTCCAAGCCGATGTTCTGCGCACATTGCTTTCAGAGTTTCCGGAACTTGGGAAGGAAGCAGGCGACATCAACTACGTGAATCCCAACGAAAGCAAGTTTGCCTCGAAGGGTGAAGGGCGCTTGGGGCCTGGGGCGCGTGAGTTGGTGCACTTGCTCAACTCACAACCTTTTCTTGAGTATCTACAAAACCTTACAGGCATCAAAGAGACGTTAGTTCCCGATCCTTATTTGGAAGGTGGCGGATATCATCAAATAAAACCTGGTGGATTTTTGAAAGTGCATGTCGACTTTCACAAGCACCGCTTGATGAATCTCGATAGGCGCATCAACGTACTCGTTTATTTGAATGAAGATTGGAAAGAAGAATACGGTGGGCATTTCGAATTGTGGGAACGCGATATGAGTAAGTGCGCCGTGCGCATTGCCCCGCTGTTCAATCGCATGGCGATATTCTCGACTACCGATTACAGCTGGCACGGGCACCCCGATGCCTTGACATGTCCCCCCGATCGTTCGCGCAGAAGCCTTGCGCTTTACTATTATACCAACGGTCGTCCGGCCGATGAGATAAGCCCCGAGAATCGCACGCGCATTACCACGACATTCACTGCTCGTGAGGGAGTCGACACAGGTGAAATGAAGCGCTATAACGGGATTGTGAACTTCGCCAACGATGTGTTGCCACCGTTTGCGGTACGTTGGATTAAAAAATTCCGCAAGGGCTAACGGCTATGAAGACGATGCACGAACACGGGCTGAAGCTCGATCATTTGACCGAATACACGGCCTATCCGGTGCATATGGAACGTTTGAATTGGTTGGTGAAGACTATTCAGGATCAGCGCGCCTCTGCTTCGGAGACAGTGAAGATTTTGGATGTAGGATGTGGCACAGGAAACATCACGATTCCGCTTGGTATGATACCGAATTCGGAAGTAGTGGGCATCGACATGTATCAGCCTAACATCGATTTGGTGAACCAGCGGAATACGCTTTCGAATGTGCGCGTTACGTTTTCGCGTCTAAGCGATTTCGATGTTGCGAATTTCGACTTCATCATTTTCACCGAAGTGCTCGAGCACATACCCGGCTACCGCGAGATACTCGATGACTTGAGCAAGCGCATGAAGCCGAGTGCTCAGATACTGGTGACGATACCCAATGGCTGGGGGCCATTTGAATGGGCGATGCAACCCATGTACATCATGCGACGCATGGGCTTGAATGGATTCATCGGAAAGGTGAAGAAGCTGCTGGGAAAGAAAGAGCCGTACGCGTTGAATCAGGAAATCGATCCGCACGTGAATTTTTTCACGCGCAAGCAAATCAAGAACGACTGTAAAAATTTTGGCTTAGAACTCGTCGAGTTCGAACCTGCTTTTGTGATGGCACCGATTATGGAAACCTACACGCCATTCATATCACTCAACAAAATCGCATACATCGATAACAAGATTGCACACAAGCTGCCTGTGTGGATGGCGAGTGGGTGGTATTATCGGATGAGAAGGGGTAAGGGTTAATCGGAAGAGGTAATGAACGCCCTTCTTAACCTGCAAGCCCTTTTCCGCTTACCCTTTATCCCTTAAATCTCTATCGGTTTACTTCAAACACCATGCGTTCGATCTTCCCTGTGCCCATCACGTGCGCCACGTACAATCCATTGCTCCATGCAGAGGTATTGAATTGAACCTGCTGTTGATTTGGGTTGAACGAGGCAATGCGCTTGCCTGTCATGTCGAAGATTTCAAGGCGTTCAATCGATTCGTTGGATACGAATTGAATATTATCAGACGCAGGGTTCGGGAATGCAAGAATGGTTTTGTCGGTTGTTTCTTCAATTCCAATGGTGCAATCCATATTGACGCCAATTGCAGCAAATGTGGTGGTTTCTCCGATGTTCAGTTGGATGTTTCCCAGTTGTTGGGTGTTCAATCCTTCGATAGTGCAGATGATGGAAAGAGCCTGTACGGGAAGTTCAGAGAATAGGGATACTTCGTAACATCCGTCGGGAATGCAAAGCGACAAGGTATCGTTGAATATTCCATCCGTTTCAATGGATGATTGGAATACAGGTCCGAGGGGAACGCTCACCGATAGCCAGATTAACTCATTCACTGGCTCGAAGTAATTGGCATCGACCACAACAGATACGTCATTGAACTCGCAGGGTGTTTCCATGTCATCCACAATCACCACTTGGCAATACGTGTTGGAACAGTTGCCTGTTGATACTGTCAAGCAAACGGTGTATACGCCATTTGATTCGTATTGCACGTTTCCGGCCGGGCCATCGCTTGTAGTTCCGTTGCCGTATTCCCAAAGGAATTCAACGACACCGCTAAAGGATGAGTTGTTGATGAATTCGACGTGGCCGGGAGTTGCCGTAAACACAGGTTCGAAAGCAGCTTCGCATGTGGGTGGTGCACCACAATCTGTATTCACACCGATGAGGTAGGTGATGGCAATATTGTCTTGGTAGATGATGGTTGCGTTCTCCATTAGGTTCACGCTATTCAAGATGAAGAATATGTTTACTCCTTGTCCGATGAGGAGCGGATTGTTGTTGTCGATGCTGAGGTAATAGCAACCATTGGGCAGGCAAAGTGGAGTATCGAAATACGGATCGTTTTCGGTGTATTCAGCAGCACCCGAAGTAACCAATATGCCCGTTTCGACATTTGAAATCATGTACGTGAGCCAGGGTGTTCCGCCTTCGAGCACATAGCTGTCGATACCAAATCCGATTTGGTTGCAGGGCTGCTCGCAAGGTGCTACCTCGATTACTGTGCAGAGCTCAACGCCATTCGGGCAAAGCGGAGTGGTGTAGAAAGCGCACACCGTGTAAGTGCCTGGATTGGCATACGTATGTGAGAAGAAGTGTCCACCTTGCACGGCTCCTGAATCGTCGCCAGGAAACCACATCACGTTTTCACCTTCCACAAATGAACCGATTTCGAAGTTCATCACACCGCATTCAGTGCCGGCACCCGACCACATTTCAGTTGGACATTCTACGGTCGTGTTGCAATCTTCTACCGTTATTGTTGTGCAGAGTTCAACACCATTCGGGCAAAGCGGAGTGGTATAGAATGCACACACGTCGTATATACCGGGGTTCGCATAAGCGTGTGTGAAGAAGTGGCCGCCTTGCTGAGGACCTGAGCCATCGCCGGGAAACCAGGTCACGTTTTCACCTTCCACAAACGAACCGATTTCGAAGTTCATTACGCCGCATTCTGCACCTGCACCTGACCAGATTTCCGTGGGGCATTCTGTTGCAACTGCGCAATCCACTTGAATGGCAAACTCGAACGTGAAGGTTGAAATTGGAGGCATGATGGGACATTGAGGAGCATTCACTACAGCCGTTACGACATACAATCCATTCTGCGCCCAGGTATGATCAGCATTAATGCCACCGGATGAAACGTTGCCGTCGCCATAATCCCACGATACTTCTGCGTTATCGATGCCTTCAATGTGTAGCACATAGGTGTCGCAATCGATGGTGTCTGCTGTGATGCCTGTTGGACATAGGTTTTCGTTGCACGATTCAACGGTGATCGACGTGCAGATTTCGACGCCATTGGGGCAAAGCGGTGTTGTATAGAACGCACACACGTCGTATGCGCCTGGGCTAGTATAGTTATGTGTGAAGAAGTGGCCGCCTTGCTGAGGACCTGAGCCATCGCCGGGAAACCAGGTCACGTTTTCACCTTCCACAAACGAACCGATTTCGAAGTTCATCACACCGCATTCTGTACCTGCGCCCGACCAGATTTCGGTGGGACATTCTATTTCCGATGAACAGTTGACTTGCACTGTCAATACGTTGGTC
>JBILIX010000164.1:0-5243 GCA_044368835.1 Flavobacteriales bacterium
TCCATGTGTTTTCATCAACTGAGAAAAGGATGTCGACAACACAATCGTTTTTAAGTTTTTCGCACCAATGGCCCAAATCGAATCCGATGCCGTCGAAGGTGATGCCCGGACAATCGACCTGTTGAACGTGGAGTTTGAGGTGGTTGTTGTTTTCTCCTACCGTTCGTGTGAACCGGGCGTTTTTCACATTACGGGCTAGAAATACAGGGCTTAGATTTTCGGGTCCGAACGGTTCGAACTGTTTCAACACTCGAAAAAACCGCGGCGTGATGTCGGCGAAGTCAATTTCTGAATCGTATTGAATACACGGAATGGGGCGAACATTATTCAGCTTTTGACGAACCACCTCGTCGAACCGATGTTGAAATTGTTCGAATTTTTCAGCCTTCAGCGACAGGCCAGCGGCCATGGTATGACCCCCAAATTGAATTAGGTGTTCTTCGCATTCGCTCAGACATTCGAATAGATCGATTCCATCAATGGAGCGAGCGCTGCCGCCCATTTTAACACCGTCGCTCACGAGAACAATCGTTGGTTTGTAATAGGTTTCGACTAGGCGCGATGCTACAATGCCCACAACACCTTTGTGCCAGCTTTCGTCGTAAACCACTGTCGAAAGTGAGTCGGTTTGAAAAGCCTCGGTGTCAATTTTTCGAATGGCATGGGCGGTAATATCCTTGTCGAGGCCTTTACGCGTTGCGTTGTATTCTTCGATGGCAGAGCTGAGTACCAGCGCTTCATCGGTAGAAGCCAGTAGCAATTCGACTGCGGCTTTGCCTGAAAATATCCGGCCTGCCGCATTAATTCTGGGTGCCAATATGAACACCACATCCGTTATGGTAATCAAGGGCTTTTTGAAGCCGGCTTTCAGAAGCATGGCTGCCACTCCGGGCCGTTGCGATTGCTGCAGCTGTTGCAGACCGAAATAAGCCAGTATTCGATTTTCACCGGTAAGCGGAACAATGTCGGCGCCTATGGATATGGTGACAAGGTCGAGGTAGCTAAACAGCAAATCGATGTCAATGGATTGTTGTATGCACAGCCCTTGCAGCATCTTGAAACCAACGCCGGCTCCGCTCAATCCTTTGTAAGGGTAATTACAATCAGGTCTTTTGGGGTCGAGCACCGCAGCCGCGTTTGGAATTTCAGCAGGTCGATGGTGGTCGCAAACTATAACATCGATGTTCAGCGTGTTTGCGTAATCAATCTTTTGCGCATCGCGCACACCGCAGTCGAGCGTGATGATGAGGGTGCAATTTTTTTCTTTCGCATAATCAACACCTTGCATGGAAAAGCCGTACCCCTCGGTGTATCGGTCGGGGATGTAGTAATGGCAAGGGGCGCCGAGGCTTGAAAGAAAGCTATATACCAGCGTTACCGCGGTGGTTCCATCTACGTCGTAATCGCCGTACACGAGGATGTTTTCATTTTTGTGAAGTGCTGCAGAAAGCCTTTCCACGGCGCGGTCCATGTCTTTCATGAGAAAGGGATCGTGGAGGTGTTCAATCTCCGGCCGAAAGAAGTTGCGCGCCTGTTCGAACGTTACTATTTCACGTTGCGCAAGCAAGTGGGCAACGCGCTGATTGACCGACAATTCGTTTTGCAGAAGATCCACTACGGATGGGTCGGGAGTTGTTTTGGGCAGCCAGGTCTTTTCCATGTTGCGTAATTACGCAATTAAAGCGGAATAATTATGCTTGATTATTCCCTTTTGGAATATGCATTCGCGGCGGAGCAATTGGGGGAAGAATAAAACAGAGTGCAACCAAAGTTTGGGGGAATGCGTCTTGTGTTTATATCTTCGGAACCTGTTAAATACGTTTTACCTATGAAAATGCGCTCGCTCGTATTCTTGTTTTTTGCTGTTTTTGCCGGCTCTTTTTTTCTGGCAAGCTGCCTCAACGAAGACAATAAAATTCCGGATAACTGCTATGACGGCGTTCTCAACAACGGAGAAATAAACATCGACTGCGGTGGACCGAATTGCGAAGAATGTGACCACTGCACAAACGGTGTGTGGGAGCCCGAGCGCGGTGAAACGTGGTTGGATTGTGGAGGAGAATGTCCGGTGTGTCCTACCTGCGCGAACGGTGTTCAGGACGGTGACGAGATAGGCATTGACTGTGGCGGCGTTTGCGGAGGATGTGAGCAGCTTTGCGGCGATGGTTTGCTGAATGGTTTGGAAGACGATATTGATTGTGAGAACGAAGGCGAAACCCCATACGGAGGCTGTGATTTTTGTCCTACGTGCGTAGACAATCTCTTCAACGGAAATGAAACGGGGATTGACTGTGGAGGTCCGGATTGCGATCCTTGCTGCTCAACCGGTAACTGCGGTAATGGCATTCAGGATGGTGTAGAGTTTTACGTTGACTGTGGCGGTAACTCATGCCCTGATTGTGACACTCTCTTCTCTTACAAAATTGGGTCAACCGTATTCAAAACCCCCCAAACAGCATTTATTCCACCTGCGTACGACGATGTTACGGGTACTTTGACATATTCGCTTGAGCCCGCCTACGACACAGATCCGGATGCGCCACCGGTGCCACTTGGTAGCCTCTCTTTGATTGTAACTCAGCCATTGCTTGGTTGGGCGAGCAGCTTGGGAGCACCACTGGAGTTTCCAATTCCATTTACCGACCCAACGGAGTACAGCATTGTTTGGACGGATGAATTGGGCTTCACCTATTCTTCGGCCTTGCCCGGTGGAGAGTGCACATTCACGATGGTGAAGTACAAGGAGCTAACAATTACAGTAGCAGACGTAACGAATGGTTGCAATAAGCCAATCGGCTTCTACCGTTTCTTCCGTGGCGCTTTCCAAGGAACCCTTGTGGCTGTTGACCCCGCTGCGCCGAGCCCAACCGTGAGCTTGAGCCAGGGATTGTTCCAGTACACGTTCCTACCATAAAAGATTTCAGAATAAACATGCCCGCATACGCCACCGTATGCGGGCATGTTATTTTTAGTCGCGAAGTATCTGAATGCCATGCTCGTGACTATATTTGCCGCCCCAAAAGGAGGTCGCACTATGAATCCAATGGTTAAAATACTTGCCGGCTCGGCATCGAAATACGTAGGAGAAAGTATTGCCAAGGAGTTTGGGGTTGAGTTGGGTAGTGTCATTATTCAGCGTTTCAGTGATGGCGAATTTCAACCCTCTATAGAAGAGACTGTGCGCGGAATGGATGTGATCATCATCCAGTCCACGTTTCCACCAAGTGATAATTTAATGGAGTTGTTGCTCTTGATTGACGCAGCTAAGCGAGCATCCGCCAAGCGCATCGTTGCTGTAATACCCTATTTCGGGTTGGCGCGCCAAGACAGGAAGGACAAGCCACGAGTGGCGATTGGAGCCAAGTTGGTGGCTAATTTGTTGACGGCCGCCGGAGTTGATCGCGTGATTACAATGGATTTGCACGCTGAGCAGATTCAAGGCTTCTTTGAGGTTCCGGTTGATCACTTGTATGCTTCGACCATTTTTGTTCCGTATCTAAACTCACTGAACATACCAGACTTGCTCATTGCTGCTCCCGATACCGGAGGCACCAAGCGAGCCAATGCCTACGCGAAGTTGTTGGGAAGCGATTTGGCCATCTGCTACAAGCAACGCAAGGTTGCCAACCAGGTTGAGAGCATGACCGTGATTGGAGATGTGCAGGGGAAAAACGTTGTGATCGTAGATGATATGTGCGATACTGCAGGCACGCTTTGCAAGGCAGCCGAGGTTATGATGAATAGTGGTGCTCTTTCAGTACGCGCTATTTGCACACACCCTGTTTTCAGCGGACAGGCGTATGAGCGCATTCAGGAATCGGCGTTGAAGGAAATCATTGTAACGAACAGCATTCCGCTGAAGGAAGGGCGTCCGCAAGAAAAAGTGAAGGTGTTGAGTATTGCCCCTTTGTTCGGTGGCGTGCTTACCAACCTTATTGACAATCGCAGCATAAGCAGCAATTTTATAATGTCGTAAATAATTAAAATTTAAATAAATGAAACAAGTCACATTGAGCGGCTCTCCAAGAGAGAGCGTAGGAAGAAAGGGCGCAGAGGAATTGCGTAGAAACGGACGCATTCCCGGTGTTATCTATGGTGGTGCAACACAGGTGCCTTTCAGCGTATCACGCAACGACTGGGATAAGATTGTTGCTCGTCCCGACACATTGCAAATCAACATGGAAGTGAGTGGTAAGACCTACTCTACCATCATTCAGGAGATGCAGCAGAACCCGGTAACTGACTTGGTAACGCACATCGATTTGTTGGAGTTGATTCCAGGTAAAGAAGTAAAGACAACACTTCCTGTTCGCACAGTAGGTGTTTCTGAAGGTGTGCGCAGCGGTGGTAAGTTGCTCCTCAACTACCGCAAGGTGCGTATAAGCGGTAAGCCTGAAGCGATTCCGGACGATATTCAGGTTGACATTTCAGCGATGAAAATTGGTGATATGATTCGCGTTCGCGACATTAAGCTCGACGGTTGCAAAGTGTTGGAAGCTGAAGCTTCAGCCATTGTATCTGTTCAGGTAACACGTGCAGCCATGGCTGATGCCGCTGCTGCTGCTGCTGCTGAAAAGAAGAAGTAATCGTTTGGCGACGGAAGCTTAAGTTCGCTGCATGAAATTCCTCATCGTAGGTTTAGGAAACATCGGCAGTGAGTACGCAGAGACTCGCCACAACATAGGATTTAAAGTATTGGACGCTCTAGCCGGGGCGTCCAATCTTTTTTTTAAGACCGAGCGTTACGGCGACGTATGTGAGCTGAAGCACAAGGGACGAACCTTTGTATTGCTGAAGCCAAGCACCTATATGAATCTGAGCGGTAATGCCGTTCGTTATTGGATGCAACAAGAGAAAGTTGCGTTGGAGAACGTTCTTGTCATTACTGATGATTTGGCTTTGCCCTATGGGAAGTTGCGCATGCGCGGGCAGGGAAGCGACGGAGGTCACAATGGGCTTAAGCATATCAACGAGATACTGCAAACCACTCAATACGCCCGATTGCGCTTCGGCATAAGCGCTGAGTTTTCGAAAGGACAGCAGGTCGATTATGTGTTGGGCCTTTGGAGCCCGGAAGAAAAACAGCTGCTCACCGAACACATAGAGCGCGCAGGAAAAGCCGTGTTTTCATTTGGGCTCATAGGGCTTGCACGCACAATGAATGATGTTAATACGAAGTGATTGTCTCCTGTCCGAACGACAAGTATTGGGTAGGATTGACGGGTGCGCCGTTTTCCCATAAC
>JBILIX010000165.1:0-5232 GCA_044368835.1 Flavobacteriales bacterium
ACGTTTGGATTAAGTATAACAAATAACTCAGGGCTTGATTAAACCTACCTGCCAAAGCCCTCGACCGAATGTACCTGCAACGAGTGTTTTGTTGGCGTAATTTATTGCCAGCGACTTCACGAAAGTGCTCGGTATTCCGGCCATGCGTATCCAATTGAGCTCGTCGATTTCGGATGTAAACACTCCCCGATCGGAACCTATGTAAAGCCGCGGATGCGTGCCTCGCTGCAACACCATTGACTCGCATTGAGCATCGTTCCAATTGCCCGTTACATCCGTATACCTTCTGCCGTCATAATACCACAGCTTTCCATTCGTATCTCTTCGATTGTAGAGCAACCAAAATTTCCCGCTGTCTGAAGGGTCTACTTCAAGCGCAGAAATCCAGCCTTCAAGCGGCACATAAGGAATCCTTTCCCAAACTACATCCTTGGCATTTGAAGCGAGTAAATTGTGCGTGACCCAAAGTTGAAGCTGTATCATGGAGCCCTTATTCAACACATACACATACATGGTATTGGGATGATCAGGCGTTACAAAAAACCGATACGCATTGTACAACACAGAATCAACCTTAGCACAGTCAAAGATGGTTTCCCAGTTTTGCCCTAGGTCGGTTGAACGTCGCAAACGCTCGCCGGAACAATACAGCGTTTGATGCTCTGTTGGATGCAATCGGATCCAGCTGTGCCACTCCGTTTTACCATTGGGGCGCAAGGTTTGATTAAAATTCTGTCCGTCGTAGGTCCCGGTAATTGCGCCATTCTGCGAGGTAGTAAAAACGATGTTTCGATTTGCGTTGCTTATGGCGCACTCAAAACCATCGCCCCACGACACATGCCTCCACGTTTCATCTTTGAAGTAATTGCCGCCTACATCATACGCGCCAAATGCAAGGCGCACATCCTTTGATTGCGCTGTTGCAATGCCGAAAACATTGGCGGCACCTATTCCTTCGCACCGTGGCTCCCAATACTTGGCCTCCTCATCCTTGCTCCAACTCACTCCGCCATCATGCGCTGCCCACATGCGTCCGTTTGCAGGCGATTGGATAATCTGATGCACATCGTCGTGCATTTGGTTCCTCTCAATTTTATCGAACGTTCGTGCGCCATCATTACTGATCATAATGGGTTGCACATTGGCACACGCCATCCATTGTGTTACCCTATCTACTTCAAAAGCCCTTGCTCGAGTTGGAATTATGTTTTGCGCATCACCATCCATCGACCGAACAAACTCCCATTGCCGGGCATTCAAATCATAGAGGTACAATTGTGCGGGCCCGCTCTTACTTTGCGTTGCGCGCTCACTGCATGTGAAGAGCACGTAGACAAAACCGGGAAGAGCTTCAGTATAATTCAGCACCATGCGCCGAAAAGGGTATTGATCAATCGCGCTCAAATCGGGTAACGCATGCTGCTCCCAATTCAATCCGCCATCGATACTCACCTGCAACTGATCACCTGCAGCAAGCACCGTATTGCCACTGCCGTATGCATGCAGCCATTCGATATCGTAGAAAACTCCTTGCGCAATTCTTTTCCACTGGGGCACTCGCTTGGTTCTGCCAAACAACCAACCCAATGGACCATAATCGCTCGCTCTTTTGCTGACATCTTCACACAACCAAAGTCCTCTTGAACTGGCAACCAATAAAAAGTCAAAGTCTGTCGGGCTGCATACCACCTCGCCAATAAACGAGGGTGAATCGAGCAAATGAAAAGGCAAGGCCGTTGAAGGATCATCGCCGTTGATGCATTGATACGTGCGACCTCTGTTTTTCGTGACCCACAAACCATTGGTGGCTACAAATTGATCGTCGCCATCGCCGGTTGCTATGACCCATTGATTTGTTTTCTTTTCATTGACGGCGATACTCGACACGCCCGAAACAGGTAAGGCATCTGTTCCGCCTTCATGCCATTGCTCACCTTCATTCTGTGTGAACCAGAGACCACCGGTTGGAGAGCATGCCCAGAGCTTATTGGGATCCGTGCGATGAGCATACAAGTAATTGATTCGCCCCGTGCCTGAGCCTCTGCCGCGCGCATAAGCGGGAACACCCGTACCCGACTGCTCGTCTTCCAGTGGCATAGTTTCAGGCCCCAGGCATGTCCACGCGAATCGCTGAGAGGGTTCAGGCAAACTCAATGCAGAAGAAGCATTGCGCAATTGGCTTCGCGCATAGTCCGGAATGCCTCCGTGCACAATGGAGTCATTCGTTTGGCCTTGAAGAAGACTTGCGAACGAAGAGACAACAATTAAAACAAACACAATACGCATCACCGCCGAATTTACATCCATTGAACGTAAAGCACAACTGGTAAAACAACAACGCCCTCTTGTGAGGGCGTTGCATCTATTGATTATTTCAACTTGAATTTCTTTTTCACTGAATCAATTGCATTCAACTCTTCCCAAGGGAACAACTTCACTTTCACTTTGATTTCATTCTTCTTCCCTTTGTTGAACACCTTCGTAACAACCTCTGACTCGCGGCCCATGTGACCGTAGGAAGCTGTTTCCAAGTAAATCGGTGTGCGCAACTTGAATCGCTTCTCGATAGAGTAAGGACGCATGTTGAATTCATCCATACCACGCACGATACGAGCAATTTCGCCGTCGTTCATTTTTACCTTGGCCGTTCCGTAGGTGTTGATATACAAGCCCACAGGCTCTGCTACACCAATTGCATAGGCCACTTGAACAAGTGCCTCATCGCATACACCGGCAGCTACCAAATGTTTTGCAATGTGGCGTGTAGCGTATGCCGCAGAACGATCCACTTTCGAAGGATCCTTACCGCTGAAAGCACCACCACCGTGTGCGCCTTTTCCACCGTAGGTATCTACAATTATCTTACGACCTGTCAAGCCGGTATCACCGTGAGGACCACCAATCACAAACTTTCCGGTTGGATTGATGTGGTAGTTAATCTTATCGTTGAACAATGCTTGCACACGCTTGGGAAGTTTCTTCTTAACGCGTGGGACGAGCACATTGATTACATCTTCGCGGATCTTCTTCAACATGGCCGCATCCTTATCGAAGTCGTCATGTTGTGTTGAAATAACGATTGAATCGATGCGAACAGGCTTGTTGTTGTCGTCGTATTCAATAGTCACCTGGCTCTTAGCATCAGGACGCAGGTAGGGCATTACTTTGCCTTTGCCTGCCTGGAACTCACGGCGAATGGACGACAACTCGCGCAACAAAGTATGCGCAAGCTCCAATGGAAGTGGCATGTAATTGTCGGTCTCGCGCGATGCGTAGCCGAACATCATGCCCTGGTCGCCTGCACCTTGTTCTTCCGGCTTCTTGCGCTCAACACCTTGGTTGATATCAGGTGATTGCTCGTGTATTGCAGAGAGAATACCGCATGAATTTGCTTCAAACATGTATTCGCTTTTGGTGTATCCGATTTGACGAATCACATCGCGTGCGATGTCTTGCACATCCAAGTATGCATTCGACTTCACTTCGCCTGCCAATACTACTTGACCGGTGGTTACCAGCGTTTCGCAAGCCACTTTGGAGGCTGGGTCCTGCGCCAAGAAGTTGTCGATTAATGCGTCTGAAATTTGATCTGCTACTTTGTCGGGATGTCCTTCCGACACGGATTCTGAGGTAAATAAATACGGCATGGTGTTATTGATTGTGCGCCAAAAATAGACCAGATGCCGGCATTTCAAAATTCCCGAGTAAAAAAGCGCTATCCGGCAACTTACGAAGAAGAGGCTTTGCCAGTTCGCAGGAGCACTACGACAAGTGCTATTAAACCTAGCAATGCCAATGCAATTGCCCAGCGAATAGCCGGACTATCAAACTGAAACTCTACAACACCGGCAGTCTGTGCCGGAATCAACACGCCCATAGCCATATGATTGACACGTTCGATTGGAAGAACTTCACCATTCAATTTTGCCGTCCATAAGTGATGATAATTCGCATTTAGAACCAACCATCTGCTGTATTCGGTTGGATTATTCACTGAGGCTCTGTAGGCATTGTAGTCGACCTGCACATTCTCTAGTTGCCCTTCCCTTCCCACATTATCCAAATGCACAGGCATTCTAAAAATGCAACCCGCACCTATGCTGTCGCCATCCAAACAAACGCGATAGGGAAAGTACATCAGCGGATTCTCGAGTACCCACGCCAGCATGCCGCTATCCTTGGCCTGATCGAACGTTCGGAAGCGCAACGGGTTTTCACCCACAGCACTAACACGCCTGTTGAAGGTTGAAACATTCGTTACCAATGCCGGACTGGTGCGCAAGCCTTGCGTCTCATCCAATAGTTTAAGCGCAGTCGAATTGCCTGTTTGATCATGCGATGGCAATTGTTCTAACGAATCGAAGTAGGACTTGGTTTCCGCATAGGTAACCGCGTGATAAATCGTCGTCGGTGCAGTGAGGCGCGTCTGAACCATTAAATCGAGCACAACAAAAAGCAATAGCGCAGCGAAACGCGAAAGCATAAATATTCGCTTGACAGCTAGCATTAGCACAATCAACGAAAGCGTAACTGCACTGCTAACAAACAACTGACTTGTAAAACCATGGGAGGGGAATTCACCGGCACGCGCAATTTCTTCGACGGTCTTCAACACCATGCCTGATTCGGTTGAGAGCCAAGCTGCGCAGGCAACGACCAGAAACATTCCAGTGAAAATCAGGACGAAGCGCTTATTCAATACTGCTTCACCATTGAGCCATTGCCTCATTGAAAAACCTGCAAGCAAAAGCATGCACATAATTCCATACCCTCGGAAAAAAGCAGGATGTCTGAAAAGACCGAATCCCGGCAAATGATAGACCTGGCGATAAACACCGGACTCATCGCCCATGGCCAGCCACATCGAAAGAACCAGCGACACAAGAATGCCCCAGAACCACTTGGATCGATACTTTGAAGAAATTAAGGTCGCTCCAAAAAACAAGAGCCCTGCAATTCCGATATATGCATTGCGCAAAGACAGATCGGTTATCTGAAACATTGAATGCGTGGAAAGAACGCTATACGGAAATAAAAACGAAAGGTAGTCGCTCCAAACAAAAGGGTTAAGGATAATCGCTTCATAGGGCATCTTGCCCGAGCGGTTGAAGTAGGGTAAAAAATCAACGAACGCAACAATGAAAGGAGCGAGCAACAACAGTAAGAATGTGACTGAAATAAGCGCGTTGAAAATGAATTGTCGAAGGAACGATGCCTTCTCATTACTTCTAG
>JBILIX010000010.1:0-17320 GCA_044368835.1 Flavobacteriales bacterium
GAACGCCAAATGCGTGCAGGGTTTCCACCGGCTCCTGCACTGAAAAGGGTATCGGATGATTCGAGTGTAAAGGCAGTGCGGCGGATATCGGGATCACTGTTGGTTGATCGTGTTCCGGAAATTCTCCAGTCAATGTCCCAATTGGATTCTTGCTTTACATGCGTTCCGGAAAGAAGGATATTGGTTAGCGCACGCTGGTTGTACTCCAGGTTATCGGAAGATGCGATGTATCCCGATTGACCAACGGCTTCACCGTTGTTTTCTATACGGAATTGAGCAGCACGACTTTCGCCATTTTGTAGGTGCATTGCATTCAAACGGTATTTGTTGAATTGCGTTTTATAGGCCAAGCCACCTAGCAACCCTATGAGTACGCTGCGCTCACCCAGCTGACCTTGCTGTGTAGTGGCATAGGTCATTTCGTAATTGGTAGAGTCGATTTTGCGTTGGTATTCGCCAAACTGAACATCGTCATAATAACGGTAGTCGTTTTTATATGAAGCGGAAAACAAATAACCCAGCTTCCGTGATGGTGAATTTTCTTTACCTAAATCCAACTGATTGCCGAAGCTTACCGAGGCACTATAGTCTGCAAGGCTGGTCGTTTTTTTGGCACCCAACTGTGGGTTGAAGCTCGTCACGAAATCGCGCACCTCTTGATCAGTGGCACTTCCAATTGGAGTTGGAATTTCGGGCTTATCAGCTCCAGCAGGAAGTTCGCGTGTGCCATCATCGAAACCTAGGAAGTCTGTTTTGCCTCCATCGTAAGAAAGGAAGTTGCTGTTGAAGTGCATAGCAGGATTGTAGGATGTAGAAACACCTACGTTGAAGATTTTCTTTTCCGGAAATGATTTCGTTTCAACGTTCATGAGTCCGCCGGTAAAGTCTGCCGGTTGATCGGCCGTAAAGTTTTTGGCCACCACGATGTTGTCGATGAGGTTCGTTGGGAAGATATCCATCTGTAAACTGTTACGGTCAGGGTCGAGTCCCGGTATTTCAGTTTGGTTGAGCGTAGTTTTTGTGTAGCGGTCACCAAGCCCGCGCACATACACATATTTGCCGTCTTCAACCGAAACACCTGTTACGCGCTTGGCCGCTTCTACTGCGGTTGCATCGCCTACTTTTTTGAATTGTGCGGATGAGATACCATCGAGAAGAGCATCAGAATTTTTCTTCATATTCATCAGCGACAATTCTGATGTACGTATCGCTTCTGCTGAAATCACTATCTCTTTCAGGTCAGCACCTTTCTGACTCAAGAGCACCTGCTCCAGCACAGTTACATCACCGCTTTTGATAATCACATTTTCAATGATGGTAGGTGCATACGAAACATATGAAACGTTGATTGTGTAGGTGGCCGCGGGCAAATCAAGTGAGAAATTACCATCGAGATCGGTTACGGTCCCGGTAGTTGTTCCCTCTACGGTTACAAATGCACCAATCAAAGTTTCGTTCGTTTCGCGATCGCTAACTGAACCGCGGAGGGTTCCTTTTTGCGCCATTAATACAGGGCTAACAATAAGAAAATACAGGAGAAAGAATGGGTGTTTGAACATGGTATTTTTAAATGACGAACAGACATCCTCTTTCGGGAATGTCTGTTCGTAGATTTTTTTGATATTTAATCGGAGAGCTTCTCGGGCATTGTCCCTAGGCTTACAAGCCGCTCATGGCGCCGCTTTGCGCAGTCCATGTCCAACCCAAAGAGCTGATGGTAGCTTGTGGAGTTGTTCCGACGGTTACACCTGCTGGTATTGCTCCGTTTACGTGGTTCTGCAAGCTGTCAGCAGGAACGTTGAACTGGATGTTCTCGAACGTAACACCTGCAGCAGTCACGTTGTTGATGTCTTGTGTAGCATCGATGTCAGTGAAGAATAAGTTGCTCAGTGCTACGATAGAATTGTTATCTACGTTGATGAGGTCAACACATACTCGACCGTCGAATGTAGCTTTGATGCTACCGTTGCTGATCGCGTGACCAGCGCTGGCTGAACCTTCCGGACCATCGAGTTCGAAGCTGTGACCGATAGCGCCGATAACAACTACGTTGTTAAGTGATCCACTCCAAGCTTGGTCTGTATCGATACCGTCGTCACCGCAATTGAATACAACCGCGTTTGTTACGTTTACAGAACCACCGAACCATTCGATACCGTCGTCCTGGTTACCTACTACCTCAACGTTTTCGATAGTTGTACCATTACCAACGCCACCCAAGGTAAGACCGTTGATTTCGTTACCTGCACCAATGTTGGTGCCACCGTGACGAATTGAAATGTAGCGGATAGTACCGGAGTTGTCAGCAGCATCGTTACCACCATACAGACCGTTAGGATCTGAAGTTGGGATACCCTCAATTTGAACTTCGCTAACATCGCCTACGTCATTTGAAGCAGAGATGGGAGCTTTACCCAAAATGATTACACCACCCCACAAACCGTTTACGGTTGACTCGAGGTTTGGACTTGCGAAGTTGCCTGCAGCCATATCAGCATAGTCAATTTCGTCAGCAACAGAAGTGAAGATGATTGGTGAAGTAGCAGTGCCGTTAGCGTTCAATTTACCGCCACGAGCAACCAAAAGGGCCGTTGCGTTAGCGCCTGTTCCTGCTTCCCCTTTAACAATAGTGCCTGGTTCGATAGTGAGTGTAGCACCCGCGGTAACGGTAATGCGACCAGCCAACTGGTAGATAGTACCTGCTTCCCAGGTAGTGTTGGCAGTAATGTTAGATGTTACAACAACAGTTCCCGGAGTTTCTACCGGAGGAATGATGGTGTCGTCTGTGTCATCGTCTTTCTTGCAAGACGTCAATACCACTGAAGCTCCGAAGAACCACATGGCGAAAAACTTAAGGTGTTTCATTTTTTAATTGGTGTTTGATTTGCGCTGCAAAGCAATTTTCACCAAGCACCTTTAATGTTACATTCGTTTTAAGAAAATGGGCCCCCGTGTTAAGGAAATGTCACGGCTAGTTAACTGTGTTAAGAGCAGGGTGATGTAATCACTTGTCTTTTAGATGATTGTCTATTTCAAGACGAATTTGCTCAAGTTCCTTTTTAGAGAATCCTTGATCATCTTCTTTGCGTCCGATTACTGAAAAACTTAAATATCGCTTCGGATTCACACGCATATCGTTCAGTAATAAATCGAGGCTTCGAGAAGCTTGCACTACCTCGTTATGCAGAGAGTCAGTCTGGATGAGCTTACCTAGGCTGCCTTCACCACTGTTTATCTGTTGTGTTATTTTGTTTACACCCACCAAAGCTTGGTCGACCTTGCGCAAGGTGCCCGTCAGATTGAGTTTTGCGAGGGAGTCTGTTATGAGCGACGCATTTTGAATTGCATTGCTCAGTTCATCATTGTTCGACCGAAGGTTGGCTGAAATGGTATTCACATTGTCGAAAATGGATCCGAGCTTTCCTTTGTTATTGCTCAATATTCCATTAAGTTCATACGACGTGCGTTCAAGATTGGAAATCGTGTTTTTCAAGTTGTCGAATACTTCCGTGAGGCCTTGAGTTTGCTCTTTGTTGAGCACACGGCGTATGTTGGTCATCAGCGTGTCGACACTGGCGAAGAGCTGAGTCGACTTCTGTTTGAGGGGCTCAATTTCTTGCTTAACACTTTCCGCTAAACCAAGCGAAATGCTTGTTTGGAGGGTGTCTTTGTCGAGCGCGAGCTCCGTGCTTTGCCCCAGCACAACTTGTATTGCCTTACCGCCGAATAAATCGGCATCATAGATCTCCAGTTTTGTATCCTCAGGAATGTTCAGATTTGCATCGCGCAGCAGCACTTCCACCAGAATGCGACCACTGCCGTCGTCGTGTAGGCGCACCGATTTTACGATTCCGATTTTATAACCGTTCAGAATGACAGGATTGGAGGTTTGAAGCCCCGCGGCGTTGTCGTAAACGCCGTAAAACTTCTGTTGCTTTTGAAACAGATTGACGCCCTTGAGGTAGCTCAAGCCGAAATAGAGCAGTACGATCGACACCACTACGAGCACACCAATGAGAAATTCGCGTCTTATGTTCATTTCTGTTTTGTTAGGTTGATCGCTTTCGAAAGGTCAATGCGTTGGTTGTCTTCAAAGGCGACGATGAAGGCATCTTTGAAGCCGAATTCTATCACCTTGTCACGTATCACTTTGGCTTCCGCATAACTATCGGTTGTGCCCGACAGGTACTTGTAAATGCCGTTGTGGCTATATTCTTCTACGTTCTTAATGCCTTTGAATTCGGGGCCGTCGGGCTTCAATGATTTCGCTGAAGTGAGAAATTGAATTTGAAATTTGACTCCTTTCGTGATGTTCTTGCTAGGCACATCGGAAGGTTTGTTGATGACAAGACCCGTTGGATTCGCAGCCGTTTTTTGACCTGCGGGTGCTGTGTCAGTTTTGACGGTTGAAGCTGCGGGTTTTGAATCTGTCTTGGTTTCCGTTTTCACTTCGGTTTTGGATGCAGTCTCTGTTTTCGTGGGTTTGGTTTCTTCAACAGGCTTTTGCGTTTTGGCGCCTACGGTATTGGCAGCTGTTTCTGAGGCTTTGTTTTCTTTCTTTTCGGCCTTTATTTCCGGAACTTTTACCGGAACATCCACAGGAGGTTTGGCCGATGGTGATTCTTTCTCTTTGAAGTCGCGGAAGGCCCTGTATATAGCCGATGCCATGTAAGTCTTCCCTTCATCGCTGTGCAGGAAGTCTTCTTCATCCGGATTGGTAAGAAAGCCAAGTTCAACCAATATGCTTGGCATGTTGGTGAAACTGATGACGTAGTACCCGGCTTGTTTTACGCCTCTGTCTTTTCTACCAACGCGGCTTCTGAATTGGTCTTGAACATTTTTTGCGAGGTTGATGCTTTTATCGAGAAACGCATTTTCGCGCATGCTCAAAATGATGTAGGTGTCGGGGTTTTTAGGGTCGAAGCCTTTGTAGTTTTTCTCATGGTCTTTTTCGAGATAGATCGATGCGTTTTCACGCATGGCAGTTCGAAGACTTTCCTCCGATTTGTGCAAACCCATTACAAATGTTTCCGCACCCGAAGCTCCTTTATTGTCGTTGGCGTTGCAGTGAATCGAGATAAACAAGTCGGCCAGCGATTCATTGGCAATTTGAACGCGACGGGCCAATGTTGGGAATACGTCGGTCTTGCGTGTGTATACAATTTGAACTTCCGGGTAATTGATGCGGATGTATTCGCCCACTATGAGTGCCACATCCAGCGAAACATCCTTTTCGGTTTTTGATAACCTGCCCGTGCCCAGATTGCCGGGGTCGCTGCCGCCGTGTCCCGGGTCAATTACAACGATAAACTTTTTTTCGGCTACGGTTGAGGGCAGCGTGTAGGACATTAGGATGACACCCAGCACAAGAAATAGCGCGGCAACACGTTTGCGTCGGGTTGATCGCAAAGCGGGTTTACATAGGTTACTGCGGTTGTTATTCATAGCTTTGAGGCCAATAATTCACAATCTACAAAATTATTTTCGTCTGTTGGTGGCGCACTTTCGCTTTTATAGTCTTTTCACCTTGCTCTTGTTGATAATGGCGTGGGACGATAGCTGTCGTGCCACAACGCTCGTATCGGCTTCGTTCAACGGCTTCGAGAACGCTTTTCCGACCGATACTATTGCCCCTGCCGACGACCTGGGGCTCGACTATCCGGTAAATTATACCGCGGAAGATTCAACGGTAGTGGATGTGCTGAATGAGCAGATACTGCTCTATGGCAAGGCCCGCGTGGTGTATGGTGAAATGGAGGTTACGGGCGATTTCATTGCGTTTTCACTGGTCGATTTTACCGCCCGAGCTATTGGCAAGCGCGATAGCTTGGGGAATATCTCGGAGCGTGCCAACTTCAAAGAGGGCGACACATCCTTCGAGGAGGATTCGTTGGCCTATAATTTTAAGACCCGTCGCGGCATTAGTTATGGCGTTCGAACAGAACAGGGCGAAGCACATTTGCTTTCGGCAGTCTCCAAAAAGGCCACAAACAACTGGATATCGGTCGGCAAGGGTAAACTCACTACCTGCAACGCCGAGAATCCACATTATCACTTTCAACTCAGCAAGGCCATGGTGATACCCGATGAGAAGGTGGTATCGGGGCCGTTGTATATGAAGTTCAGAAAAATTCCAACGCCGCTGGCATTGCCGTTCGGCTTCTTCCCGAACAAACAGGAGGCTGCTCAAGGTATTTTATTGCCAGGCTACGGTAATGCAAATGAGAAGGGATTTTTCATTCAGAATTTGGGTTACTACATTCCGGTTAGCGATAACATCGATACCAAGTTTTTGTTTGATGTGTACACGCGCGGAAGCTGGGCGGTGCGAAATGTTACGGGATATAAAAAGCTCTACCGCTACTCGGGCAACTTCAACATTTCCCGCGTAGTCAATATCAGTGGATTCCCGGAATTGCCCAGCTACGGCAAATCGACCAATTTCAATATACAGTGGACCCACAACCAGGATCCCAGAGCGCGCCCGAATTCTACTTTTTCAGCCAGCGTGAACATGGGTTCGCTCAACAATTTCCGCAACAACCTCAACACATCACAAACCGATTTCTTGAGCAGCACGTTCAGTTCGCGTATTCAGTGGACGAAACGCTGGCCCGAAACCCCTTTCAATATGGGACTTACGGCAGGGCATACGCAGAATACACAGTCGCGCAATGTGCAGGTTACACTTCCTACAGCAAGCCTCAACATGTCGCGTATTACACTCGGTAGGTTAGCACAAAACAATTTGCGGTTGAAGCGCACACTCGACAACATCGGGTTAACGGCATCGGGCGATTTTTCGAATACGGTAAGTGAAAATGCGTCGATGTACTCGTTTACGAAAATGGATAGTTTGTGGATGAACTCCCGCAATGGTCTGCGCTTGCAAGCACAAGCCTCTACTACCATGAGGGCAAAGCAATATGGCACGTTGACACTTTCGTTGAACAGCACACTCACCAACACGTTTAAGTATCTGCAAGGTGCAACGGCGCCTAGTGGAGAATCATTGGTGCTCGATACGCTCTATGGTTTGCGAAGCGCGTTGAATTGGAATGCATCGGGCAGTTTTAACTCCAGGCTCTATGGCACATTCAATTTGGGCAACAAAACAGCCCTCAAGGCAATACGGCATATGGTGCAGTGGAATGTGGGGGCCAGCTATTCACCACAAATGAATGTGCGACAAGACATGTACTCATCGACCGGTGAGTTTTTGGGTTACAACCCGTTTGATATTGCAGCTTTCTCGCCGCAGAATTCTGTTGAGCAACTCAACATCAACTGGAGTTCAACCAATAATCTAGAGGCGAAGGTTCGTGATAACTCGTCCATAAAAACGACCTATCGCAAGGTGAAATTGGTGGAGAGTTGGAAGAAATCGCTGAGCTGGAACACACTTGCCGATTCCCTTCAGTTAAGCAATTTGTCGATGAGTGCCTTCACGACCATTGCCGGTCGCATTAACCTCAACTACAATTCGACCTATAGTTTCTATGATCGGGATAGTCTCGGCCGCGAGGTGAATCGTTACCTGATGGATACACAAAGCAAGCTCATGCGAATGGAAGGCACCAATCTCGCGCTTGGCTTTCAGTTGAAGAGCAAAAACAAAAACAGTACTCCCGACAGGGCCGATGCACAGCCCACCGCCGCAGAGGAAGAATTGATAGCGAAGAACGGCGACAACCTTGTCGATTTCAGCGTGCCTTGGACGTTCAACATGAACTACAACATACGTGTGTCGCAGGCATGGAACGTGCTTTCACAGCGCGATTCAGTAACGTTTAAGCAGGCAGTAACTTTTAGCGGCGATGTTACTCTTATGAAGCACTTTGCCATCAGTTTCAACAGTGGTTACGACATGAGCAATCCACGCTACGAAACGTTGCAGTTTTCCGATTTCGGTTTGCGCGATTTCACAACAACGAATTTGGGATTGCACGTAGATCTGCACTGTTGGGAATTATCCATGAATTACGTTCCCTTTGGTCAGCGTCAGAGTTATATGATTCAGCTGAATATCAAGTCAGCACTTCTTCAGGATTTGAAGATACAGAGACGTGGAAATTTGGGAGACCCTGGGTATCTGTATTAATGACAAATGACTAGTGACCAATGACCAATGACCAATTATTAGTCATTTGTCACTAGTCATTATCAAAGCACTGCGGCTCCACTCTATGGAAAATGGCTCATTTGCGATTGTGTTGATTTCACTTGCCTGTATCGTTCTAGGAAAAAAAATCGAGTACTTTGTCACGTTTAGGGGGCTGAGATGATAATGACGTCATAAGGCAGGACAATCTGCTACTACACAATCCAAAATTCAAACACTATGAAAAATCTAATGAGCATTAAATCCATGCTGTTCGCATTGAGCACCGTGGCACTTTTAGCCTCCTGCAAGAAGGAAAATGTCGATGAAACCATTACCGTAATACCACCGACACCGGCGGCCGCTAAAATTGAAGGCAACTGGGAGGTCTACAAGATTGAAAAACAAGAGTTGGTAAGTGATTTAATAGGAGGACAAATCGTCTGGTCAATGGGATGGGTAGATCAAACACCATTAAGCGCTGAGGAGATTACCATGACCTTTGACGATGATAAAACATTCCAGGAGTTCTATGCCGAGGTACCTGTAAGAAATGGTAACTGGGATGCAGTAGCGGACAATCCGAACCAGTTCACATTTACTTTCAATGCAGGAAGTTGGTCACCCTTACAAGATATCTATACACTTCAATTGGCTTGTGACAACACCATGTCATTTAAATATCGGGTCGAACCACCTGCGGGCAACCACAATTTTCAAAATGAGGAATGGTATGTTACGTATTATTTCAAAACTCCGGGAACTGTTCCGTGTGATTCACTAGTTGATTATAACGTCAACTAAAAAAATGGCAACACGTGGTCGATTAACCTCTTTCAAAAAGCAGACTGTGGCTCTTTTGTATTGCAGTTTGATCTCCGCGTGTTCGAGTACATTAAATAAATTTTCAAGTGAAATTCAATTGAGTTAAAAGTAAATCCGGCATACTCGTATGTCGGATTTTCTCCGTGAATATGCACGTATCGAAGGAATGTATAGACGGTTGTTTGAAAGCCAATCAGGCAGCTCAACGGGAGCTGTTCGATGCGCTGCTTCCTTATTTGAATGCTATATGCAGACGATATTTGAACAATACATCGTTGCGTCACGATGTCCTTCAGGATTCCTTTATCACCATTTTTGATAAGATTGCTCAGTATAATGCGGAGAGGGGAGCGATACATTCCTGGTGTAGTCGCATTGTGATTAATAATTGCTTAAAGCAGAATAACAGAGGTAAGCGATTTTTCGATTTTAACCCGGTCAAGCATGAAAGATCTATAACACCCGAAGCAGAGGACACCATGAGCGAGGAGGATCTTGTGCGTTTTCTCAAACAAATGCCGGAAAAGTTCTATGAGGTATTTATGTTGTTTGTGGTAGAGGGGTTCAGTCATGATGAATGTGCTGATATGCTTGGTATAAGCGCTGAATTAAGCCGAAAGCGATTGGCTAGGGCAAGAGCCTGGATAAACGAAAAGTCAAGTGGGCTGAGTGCACTCGTGGGTGATGTCAATTATATAATAAGCTGATTCATGGAAAAGTTTGAAAATGAAATAAAAAAGAGGTTGTCTCAGTCTCGTTCTATGGAAGGCCTGGATAGCGAGGCATTGTGGAATTCTATTGCGCATTCGAATTCAACCGTGAGTTCATCTAAGAGAAGCACTCGAAGCCGTTTCGCATGGCTGCTAAGTAGTTTGCTTTTCGTAGGTGTTGTCGTTGCCTATATCATGAATATGCAGCATGCCGCTGACCATGTGGTTGAGGGAAAGACAAACATGCCGGAAACGTCAGCTGTGCAAAACACCGGCGAAGGTTATCTTCAGACGTCAGAGGAGGACTCCATAGTTGGTCAGGCTACGCAGTCTGTTTCGGAGGTAAACTCGGTGAATCAAGATTTAACGTTGACAATAAACCAAACACGAAGTGGCTTGAAAGGCAGCAAGCATGGTGAAATCGAAAGTGGGAGAGTATTCGAAAATCAGACGATTGAGCAAGAGAATCCAACCCAATTGCAGTTGAAAAGTTCAGCCGTTAGCATAAGTGAGCTTAACGCCTCTCCAATGAACAGAAAGAATACAAAAAAGGAAAAGGATATCACCGATGTTTCAAGCCAACTAAACAACACTATTGCTGCGCCTCAAGAAGTAGGGACGAATTCATCTGAGATTGAACTTTTACAAAGATTACATCTTTTGCCGGCGTCTTTATTTTCTTTTATGTCCAAGCCAATTAATCTTCCGGTGACTGCGAATGATCAGGTTCAGAGCATTACGCAAAGCAAGCCCATTACGTGGAGCGGTTATGCCGGAGCCTTGTTTGTGCAGCACAAGTTCATAGGTGAAGGAAACGAATTAGTGGATAGTCTGAACGCGGACATTTCGCCGGAAATAGGTTATCTGGTAGGAGGAGCCATTCGTATAAAACAGGGTAGACACTGGCACATAAACGCGGGCATTGAATACATGAAGTGGCAGGATCGTTTTGATAAAGTTATTGTGTCCGATACTACCCTGCAGATTAATCAGTCTGATGTACTGGCGCAAAACATACGAACCATCAGGAATTATAATAGTGCTGATATCTTGACATTCCCGCTGCAAATTGGGGTGTTTAAAGATTTCGGTTGTCTGCGCTTGGGCATGAACGCAGGTTTGAGCTACTCGTTTGTTGTAGGGCAGAACGGACGGTTATTAAAGGATGCCTCTACCGTTTTAGAATACTCTCAAGCGAATAAGCGCTACGCAAATTTCTTAAGTATTCGATTGGCACCCTCAATCAGTTATATGCTGAACGAAACACTTATGTTGGATGTCATTTGTCCTGTTTCATTGCAAAAGCATACTTCAACGTCGCTGAATAATCTGGCGAGTCGATCGGTTGCGCTTGCTCCTTCGATTGGATTGACTTTTAATTATTGAGGACAGCGGAAGAATTTATAGTTGCATGGGGGTGCAAGCGGTGAATTACGTTATCCATTTGTATTTCGCAGGCCCGGCATAAAACCGCTGAAACTTAATGCGGGCGGATAGTATTCTCAAAAAGTTGCTGCCCCTTACTGAACAGCTTCAAAACGATGAACTGAAAGCCTGGGTTTTATACTGTATGGGGAAGCTAAACGCGTCGACCGAGAAATACGACATGGCAACCCCTTATTACCGTGATGCTTTTACGCTACTCGAGAAGCAAAATTCACTGGCACTGCCGGAGTGTGCAATTAGTTTGCTGAAGGCCTTGAAGGAAACCGGAGGAGATGCGGAGGCCAAGCAGCTGCTTCAGAGTTCGGTTTTGAATACTACACTGGAATCAAGCGATCGGAAGATTCAATTTGAATTCAAAAAAGCGGCATTGCCCTTCATTTGGAAGGATATGTCGACCGCTGAATTGGCTGATTATACGCTTGAAATCATCAGTCTTGGTGACAGTGTGGCGAGTGACGATAAACTGCATGCGGCTGCTCAGATTCAAGCCGAATATCAGTTTGAACGGCAGGAGGCCGAACAAGATTTGCTCGTGAGCGAAAACGAAGTGCTCAAGGAAAAGGAACGCCTCAAAAAGAAACAGCTATATCTAACGCTTGCGATTTCAGCTTTGGTATTTACGATGCTGATCCTGTTGCTCAAGAGACTTCGTCAGCGGTCGCTTGAAAAAGACAAAACCTTGCAAGCTAAAGAACGGGAATTGCAATTTCAGCGTGAAAAAAGAGAGTGGGCCGAAAAGGAAAAGGAATTGCGTGAACAGCTTGTGCAGCAGCAAAAAGCAGAAATTATGCGCAATGTCGAAGATGCCGCCGAATTGCGCTCTCAATTGGAGTATTTGGTAATGGAGCAGCAGCAGGAGCGGAGAAAGGAACTATTGGATCAATTCGAAAGAACCAAGGAAGAGAAGAAGGGACTGGGCTTCATGGTGTCACAATTCAACGCATTGCATCCCAACTTTGCCTCCGAATTGCTGCGGAAATTTCCCGGGCTTTCCACAGCCGATGTTCAATTTTGCACCTTATGCCGGATGAACCTCAACACCAAGGAGATTTCAACCCTCTTTAACATCGAATCCAGAAGTGTTTACGTGCGCAAATACCGCATCATTGAAAAAATGGGTTTAAGCGAAACAGAAGATTTCGAGAAGGTGTTATTTGGGTTTTAGCAGCGTTGTTTTATTCGATGTCTTGAAGTCCATCTGCTAGTGACAAATGACTAGTGACCAATGACCAATTATTCGTCACTCGCCATTCGCCACTCGCCATTATTTAAATCAATTCCAGCAGACTCGCTGCAAAGAACAGCACCACCAGCAGCACGCTAAGCACTATCAAACTGCGGCGCATGCGGTCGCTGATCATGATTCGGCCGGCATTGTCGATGGGTGTGAAAATGGCTGCGATAACTCGCAGGTAGTAAAACGCACCGATGGCCGAAGTGAGAATCATGATAATTACGAGCGTCATGTGTTCATTCTCAATCATAGAAGAGATAACATAGTACTTCGCAAGAAATCCGCTGAGCGGAGGTATACCGGCCATGCTAAGCAAAGCAACAGTCATGCTTACCGCCATCACAGGGCTGCGCTTAATAAGGCCTTTGAAGGCGTCGGTTGACGCATCTTCGTTTTGGATAGCAGCAACATGTTGAATCACGAAAAACGCGATTAAGCTTGCGATGCTATACGTGAGTGTGTAGTAGATCAAATACTTCGGAGAAGTGGTCGATGCAGTAAGCACAAAACCGAGCATGAATCCGGCGTGTGAAATACTTGAAAACGCGAGCATTCTTTTTGTATCGCTTTGCACAACTGCTGTCAGGTTAGAAGCGATGAGCGTAATACCAATCATGAGTGCCATGGCAGTTGTAAACGCCTCAGGCAGTGGTAACAAGGCGCTGCCGAAAAGTTTGAACATACCGGCAAACGCAGCTCCTTTGACTATGGTCGACATGTAGGCCGTAACCGGTGTAGGGGCTCCTTGATAAACGTCGGGCGCCCAGAAATGGAATGGAGCAACCGAAATTTTAAAAGAAAATCCAATCAACATCAGCGCTGTTCCAATGAGGACCAGCGGGCTGTAATAACCGCCTGCCAGATGTTCCTGAATTGCCTGTAGGTTGAATGATCCCACGGCACCGTAGGTCAGCGAAATACCGAAAAGAAGAACGGCTGAAGCAAGTGAACCGAGGAAGAAGTATTTGAATCCGGCTTCGTTGCTAAGCACGTTTTTTCGGTTACTTGCGGCAAGCACATACACAGGAATGGAGAGTATTTCTACTCCGAGAAAAAGCATGACAAGGTTGGTGTATGCGCTCAGCACAACTGCTCCGCACAAACTGAATAGCACGAGCGCGAAAATGTCGGTGCGATCCGAACTGCCCGATGTGTAGGAGTCGCCTGCGAGCACAAACCACAAAAACGCGATGGTCGCAAATGCAATGGTAAAGGCGAGTGCGGTGTTGTCGAACGTCAACATGCCGCCATATTGCGCGAAGGGCGTTTCATTGTGTCCCCAGTCGGCAATGCTAACACCTACCAAACCCACGAGGCCGAGCAATATGGTTGGCAACACAAGCTTGCGCATTTTCAAAACATCGAGCGCAAGCACAACAATACCCAAAAGGGATATGATAACTATTTCTTTCATCGGTTAAGGCCTTGGAGGAGTGATTCAACAGAAGGGTTAGCAACAGAGAGGATAGGGTCGGGGTAGATACCCAACACAATTACCAAAACAACGAGAATGGTAAGAACTGTTTTTTCGTGGTTATTCAATGGAGCAAATGAATGCATAGCAGGCGAGGCCGCTCCAAGCATCATGCTTTGGAATGCACGCAGCATATACACAGCGCCCAATACTACAGTCAGACCGGCTACAGCAGTAAGCCATGGGCTCACTTGGTAGAAGCCCAACAGCAATAGGAATTCGCCCACAAAACCGCTTGTTAGCGGCAATGCAACCGAGCCCATGACAATGGTGAAAAACAAGAATGCGAATAACGGATTCACCTCTCGTATACCGCCCATTTTGCGCATGTCGTCGTGGTGAAGGCGCGATTCGATAATGTCATAAACGAAGAACAACGCAACGGAAAGAATACCGTGCGAAAGCATTTCCATGATACCACCTTGAATTCCTTGTGCGTTGCCCGAGAGAATACCCGCGCTCAATACACCCAAGTGGGCAATGGAAGACCAAGCGATGAGCAACTTGTAGCGCTGTTGTGCGATGGCCATACCCGAGGCATACAGCACGCTGATGGCTGAAAGAGCGAGTGCCCATGTGCCGTATTCTGACACACCCTCAGGTAGTGCAGGAACCACAATGCGCACCATACCATACGCAGCCATTTTCAGCATGATACCGGCCAACAACATCGTGCCTGCAGTTGGAGCAGAATCGTATGTGGAAGGTTGCCATGAATGGAAAGGGAATACCGGGATCTTAACTGCAAAAGCGATGAAGAATCCGGCAAACACCCAACCTTGCTCCGAACCACTGAGTGAACGTCCGGCTTCATACAATGCTTGCATATTGAAGCTGCCTGAAATGTTGTAGAGGTAGAGCAACGAGACCAACATGAACAAGCTACCGAAGAGCGTATAGATGAAAAACTTCAGGGTGATTTTCGCTTTGTCTGGGTGCTCACTCCAGTGCAGTATCATGAAGTAAATCGGGATCAATGCAAATTCATAGAACACGTAAAACAGCAATCCGTCGGTGGTGGTGAAGGCGCCCATCATGGAGGCAGCCATCAATAGCATCAGTCCGTAGAAGTATTGCGGATGTTTAAACGTTCGATTGAACGAAGCGTAAATGATGATAGGCAGCAGCAATGCTACGAGCAATGCCATTACGAGCGAAATACCATCCAGTGAGAAGGCGTAGGAAATGCCGAGTGGTCCGATCCACTCTCTATTGAAAGTAAGCAGCGCTTCTGATCCTTCTTTTCCATTTACGAAAAAGGCGGACAGTGTAACGATCAATTCTAAAATACCGGCACCCAGTGCGAGGGTGCGCGCGTTCTTCGCTCCGGCTACCATCGAAAGGGCCGCTGCGAAAAGAGGTATGGCGAGCAGTATGAGTGTGAGCATAGGAGTTTAGATGTAAAGGAGTAGTGCAATAAGACCGACGATGAATAACAGAATGTAGAAGAACAAACTTCCTGATTGCAACAGGCGCAGTTTGCCACCGGTAGCACCTGTAGCTTCGCCTGTGCCTTCTACCAGGCCATCGATGATTTTGGGTTCAACTACGCTGCTGAATGCCTTGCTAATACCATCGACCGGCTTGCGAATGATGGCGTCGTACAATTCATCGAACCAGTATTTGTTGAGCAATAGTTTATGGCTTGCAGAAGTAATGTCTTTGTCTTCGAGCGCCAATTCTCCGCGCTTCACATACTTCGTCCAGGCGAAATAAATTCCTCCAACTGCGATCAGGGTGGCAAGTCCCATGAGCATCAACTCTGTGTTGAGGTCCATGTGCAAACCGGGCATTACTACTGTGCCGTCGAGGTAGTGATCGAGCCAATGCCAGTGCATGTGCATCGACTCACCCACAGCGTGCGGCAAACCAATGAATCCACCCACAACAGAAAGTACTGCAAGAATTACCAGTGGCAGAGTCATAACTGCAGGAGACTCGTGCAGGTGATGCTCTTGTTCATGTGTTCCGCGGAACTTACCGGTGAATGTGAGGAAGTACAAACGGAACATGTAGAATGCGGTGCATGCGCTAACTACTAGGCCAAGCACGAACATCAGTTTATTCTCTTCGAAAGCAACCGCAATGATTTGATCTTTCGAGAAGAAACCTGCGAATGGGAAAATACCCGCGATGGCGATGGTGCCGATGAGGAAGGTGAGGTGTGTCGTCGGCATGTGTTTTTTCAAACCACCCATGCGACGGATGTCTTGCTCACCGCCCATGCCATGAATCACAGAGCCACTGCCAAGGAACAACAGCGCTTTGAAAAACGCGTGCGTGATTACGTGAAAAACAGCTGTGCTGTATGCGCCCATGCCAAGTGCAACGAACATGAGTCCAAGTTGTGATACGGTAGAGTAGGCGAGTACTTTCTTGATGTCGTTTTGTGTAAGTGCAATCGTGGCTCCCATCAACGAGGTCAGAATACCGGCCCACATGATGAGCTCGCTTGCAGTCTCTGTCATTGCGAATAAATTGCTGCTGCGTGCTACCATGTAAATACCGGCTGTTACCATTGTGGCGGCGTGAATGAGTGCCGACACAGGAGTAGGACCTGCCATGGCATCGGGCAACCACGTGTGCAATGGAATTTGTGCGCTCTTACCCATAGCACCTATGAACAGAAGGATGCCGATGGTAGTTGCTACATCATTTGGCAAACCGGCGATAGCGCGTCCCGAGATGAACAACTCATCAAATCGCAACGTGCCACTGTAAGCGAAAAGAAGGCACATGCCGAGAATCAATCCGAGGTCACCAATGCGGTTAACAATGAACGCTTTTTTAGCGGCATCGTTGTTCTTCATGTCTTTGTACCAGAAGCCGATGAGCATGAAGGAGCATACACCAACGCCTTCCCAACCCACGAACATGGTGAGGTAGCTATCACCCAAAATGAGAATGAGCATGAAGAACACGAACAGGTTCAAATACGCAATGAAGCGATTGAATCCTTCATCTTCGTGCATATAGCCAATAGAGTAGAGATGAATGAGGAATCCGACACCGGTAATGAACAACAGATAGATGGCCGAAAGCGGGTCTACTAAAAAGGAAATGTCGATATCGAATGAGCCGGCAGTAATCCAGTCGAATGCTTTCACCACCGTAGGATGAGCGCCGTGCATTTGCGTTGTAAACACGAGCACGGAAACAAGAAACGACAAGAAGATGGCTCCTGAACCGATTCCGCCAATGAAGTTCTTCGACAACCCTTTCCCGAGGAAGGTTATGAACAGAAATCCGGCGAGCGGAAATAACGGTATGAGTGTAACGAGTTTTTCCATGCCGATCAGAATTTCAATTTATTAAGTACCGAAGTGTCTGTAGTATGCATGTTGCGGTAAAGCATCATCAGAATCGCGAGGCCCACGGCTACTTCAGCGGCGGCTACTACCATGATGAAAAACACGAATACCTGTGCATCGGTGTGGTTCCACATTTTTGAAAACGCAACCAGTGAAATATTCACGGCATTCAGCATAAGCTCAATGCACATGAACATGATGATGGCATTGCGTCGGAAG
>JBILIX010000166.1:0-5218 GCA_044368835.1 Flavobacteriales bacterium
CTGTGCGGAATCTGAATGCGGTTTTTGCCGATTTATCTGGCTTTATCGCTGGTAGATACCAACATGAGTTTAGGCAAGGAGTGCGCCACTTAGCAGTGATGCACCTGCAAAACAATCGGTGATGCAAATTCCCTCGAATCGTTCTCCGGTGCGAGGGGTGGAATCTGTCATCGGATGATTGATTGATGCAAGGAAGCGAACGTGATTAGTTGTGTGGTATGGTGCCCTCGGCTTCGCTCGGGCACCGAGATTGGCTTATGAGCCAGGCCTCGGCTTCGCTCGGCCACTGCGGGGCGCCCACCGAGCGAAGCCGAGGTGCTCATTTTTCTCGAACACCGCTACCCGAGCGAAGTCGAGGGCCTCCTTGTCATCGCGGTGATCGAGGATAAAAAACCGTCACTGCCTTAATCCGTCATCGAAACGTTCCGCCCCTACGGGGCTCTCGTGGCGCGTGGTGTTTTTTCTTGCTAGTGATATTTCGCTTCTACGGAGCTAGCTGAAAGGGGACGCACTCGCCATTCGTCACTAGCCACTCGCCATTCGCCACTAGCCACTCGCCATTCGTCACTCGCCATTCGCAATTACCGCACAATCACTTTCTCAATGCCATTGCTGACACCTGCGTTGTTGCGGGTAATCACCGTGTAAACACCGGGTGATAGGGTGATGCTTTCGGCGTTCTTACCATTGGTGGTCGTTGCAAGGACGGTCCTTCCGGCTAAGTCGAGTACCTGAATTTGCTCCGTGCCTGCGGCATACGAAATGGTGAACATTCCTTCTGCAGGGTTGGGGTATATCCGCATTGAATGCTGCGCTGATTCTTGCAACCCACTGACAATCGCATTGAAGGTAGTTGAAGTACTCAAGCATCCGTTGACGGCGGTAACCTGGTATGCGCCGGATTCCATTGCGTCATACATCTGGCTTGTAGCACCCAGAATGGCTGTGCCGTTTAGATACCACTGATAGCTCGTTTCAGCTTCTGGGTTGGAAACCGATAGGGTGGTACCAACTTGTTGAATAACTGGCTGCGCAGGCGGCGTGGTGCTCACATACACATCACCGATGGTAAAGGTTGAATAGAAATCACCCACTTCGTAGATAAGTTTGATGGTATAGGTTCCCGGCGCATCGAACGTGTATTCGAGGTTGCCATCGCAACTGGGCAACACCACATCTTCGCCGATTTCATAGCGGCAACCGGTTGTCGCGAGATTAATCTGTGAAGTGTTGCTAAGGATGAGTGTGCCGCACTCCTCCGTATAGGTCACATGGCCCATGATTTCACAGAGCAGACAATCTTCTGCTCTTGATCCGTCGGTACAGGCCTGCACAAAGCTGTTACCTGAAAGGAACACGCCGGAATCAAGCATATAATCACTCACGTCGGCAATGGCTAGTTTGATGTGGTATGCTTCGCCGATTTGCAGTCCGCCTATGCAGGCGTGGAGTGGGGTGGTGTATGCGTCATATTGCGCTAGAATCTGTCCGGTATTCACCACAAAATACTGTGGGTTCACAAAGGAGTTGACTGTGTTGATTGCTACAGGATCGGTTGTGCCGGGTATGAGCGCAATGTTCGTAGCTCCATTCCAGAACGCTCCGCTGATGCCTGGACCGCTTACAAAAAAACCGAATACATCGTTGAATGCACTGCCAACGAATTCTTCATACTCGTCCGATCCGAATACATAGACAAAATCCATCGAATCGCCCGTAGCGATAAAATCAAACTCCAAAATGGCACCGTCGTAGCTCTGCCCTGACACCAGAAGTGCAATGTCCGTATCGTTTTGAACTCCGTTAGTCACAGCGTTTGCCGTCGACCCCAAAAGAAAATCGCCTTCTGCGCCGATAGCTTCTCCGGTTGATAGAATCAGGCCCGACTCAATACCTAAGCCCGAGCCATTGGAAACGAACGTTCCGACCCCGGCATTTAAAGTATTCGCAGCAACTCCATTGCATGTTACGTTGGAAATGAAAATACCGTTCGACAAGAAGATGTCCTCAACGGCTTGCTGAGGAGTCATTGCAGTATCGACATCTAACTGAGCGGATGCTTGCAAGAAGAACATACTGAGAAATGGAGTAAGGAATTTTTTCATGGATTTGAAAATTGGGATGGCTGGAACAATATTACTGAATTATTCCGAAAAATGGCGAATGGCAATTGCGAGTGGCAAATGACAAATGGCGAATGGCGAGTGGCGAGTGAGTGCGGGCTGGTAGACACACCTTTAACGTACTTCGTACTTTGTAATTCTTTTGTTCCGCCCCGCTGGGGCTCCGGAGGCATGTGGCGTTTCTTCTTGCTAGTGATATTTCGCTCCTCCGGAGCTAGCCGCCATTCGCCACTCGTCATTCGCCACTCGCCACTCGCCATTCGCCACTAGTCATTCGCCATTAAACAAAAAGTGCCGCCTGGTTAAGGGAGCGGCACTTTCTAAATTAAGATTAAGCAAGTCAGGAAGACAGTGTAGTCTCTACCCGATTAGTTACTGGTCTTTTTGTCGGGGTCTGATTCTTCTAATGGCTCTTCAGCGATGCCAAGGTCGAAGGTGATGGGCATGATGTAGTTTGAATCGACCGGGATGCCGCTTTTCGCTGCAGGCACCCACGTTGGTAATGAAGATACGAAACGCAGCGCTTCTTCGTCGAGCAGTGCGTGTACACCATCGGTAATTTGAGGTTGGCTTACTTCTCCGGTAGCGTCGATGGTGAACGTAACATATACTGTTCCTTGTATCTTCTGCTTCTTTGCTTCTTCGGGGTAAACGAGTGAGTCGGTCACCAGAACCTGTAATGCAGCCATTCCACCCGGGAATTTCGCTGGTTGAGAACTGCGGTTGGTTTTTACGAAATGCTCATCGGGATAATAACGATCGGGTTTGGGTTTGCCTTCAAAGTTCCAACGCTTCCATGCGCCAACTTTGAAGCCGTATTTGAAACGACCTTCCGATTCTTTATAACCATTTGCATAGAAATAAGTGAAGTTTCCGTTTCCGATGAGCAAGTCTTTGTCGGTGTATGTGCCAGTCATGAATGATTCACCGGTGAGGTATTTAACCACAACTTTGAATGTGCTATCGTTGATAAAGGTAACCTCACGCTCGAAACGAGCTTTGTTCATGTCCGAAGTCTTGCGGTGCTGGATGTCCAATGAGTCACGACGAATCTGAGCTACCCCATTAAGAGTTAGCAGAGAAACCATTGCGATACAGACAATTCGTAGAATTTGAGTCATACAATTTAGTCGCTTAAAATTTAGGCGCGCCAAAATTAAGCAAAATAAAGACGAGTATTATGTCAAAGGTTGTCTCACTTTTCGGAACATTTGCGGAATAATTAAACTCCTACCATGGATTACGTATTTGAAAAGATTTGGAATGAGACAGTTACGCGTATTTCAGCGTCATACGGAGAGAAGCTCGACTATGCAGCTATTTTGTTTTTGATTGGTGTGCAAGAGTTAGGACAAGATTACCAGAAGTTTAAGAAGGATGAGAAGGTGGAGTTGATGCACATCGGTATTTGTTCGTTGCTCATCCCTTACGGCTATTACACCTTTGTCGGCCGCGACGAACAAGGCTGGCCGCATTTCGAGCGCAATAGCGCGCTGCCGCACTTGTCGCCGCAGGAGCAGGAGGTGTTGGTGAAGAAGGCGATAGTGAGATACTTTCAGTAGTGGCGAATGATGAGTGGCGAACGGCGAGTGGCGAATGATGAGTGGCGAATTTGTCACTCGCCCTTCGCCCTTCGCCCTTCGCCCCTTTTACTATCTTCGCGCAAACCACAACCCCATGCGTTTTTTGTTCATCTTCCTCTTGAGCGCATCACTCCTTCGCGCGCAATCACACTACACCGAATTTTATCCAACATCGGCCGAGGTTAAGCCGCAGTGGGTGCAGCTGTTGCACAGCGAAGAACCTAACTACAACGAGGTGGTGCCGGCTTATCAGGAGCATTACCTCGGTCATGCATTCGAAAAAAATGGCGACACGCACTTCTTCAAGCATTGGGTGGCGCGCGTGCGTCCGTATGTGCAGCCCGATGGTCGCATTGTGATGCCGACGGCTGAGGAGCGCAGTGAGAGGGAAGCGCAGATACGCTCGTTGCAACAGTCGGGCACACGCGGTGGATCTCAACTCGACATCTGGCACTACGAAGGTCCTGTGCATCACGTAAACGGCGAAGGCTCGCCCATGGAGCCGGGCTTCCGTCACAGCAATGTGTATTGCCACGATCGTAGCAGCCAAAATCCGCAGCTGTTGTATTGCGGTACCGAAAGCGGTGGACTCTATAAAACGGTGGACGGTGGTCAGCATTGGGAATACGTTACGCCCGGACTTATCATGGGCAGCGTGACTGCAGTGCGTGTGAAGCCAAGCGATGACCAAGTGGTGATACTGAGTGCGGAAAACGATTTGTATCGTTCGGCGGATGGAGGCCTCACGTGGCAAGTCATTGGTCAGCCTTCGTTTGTTTCGCAAAACATCTCAGCGTGGGAAATCACATTCGCTCCTGAGAACAACGATGTCGTATTTGCAGCGACCTCGCAAGGACTGTTTCGCAGCGAAGACGGCGGCGACAACTTCACGGAAATTCTTCCGAACCGCTGCGAAGCCATTGCCTTCAAACCCGGCGAGCCGCAAACGATTTACACGATTCACTTCGATACTTCGGTGGGTTTCGCGCGCTTTTACAAGAGCACCGATGGCGGCCAAACTTTTTCGCAAAGCAATACGGGATGGTTCGAAAGCTCGATGGGCGACATCGATATTCAAGGCGGACGACTTGCCGTAACCGAAGCCGACCCCAATCGCATTTACGCATGTCTGGTCGGTTATCAGAATACCGGTTCAACCGTTACCACCAACGGCTGGGTGGGCACGTGGGTGAGTTATGATGCAGGCGCTACGTGGTCGCTTCCGCATGGATTGATTGGTACGCCTTACACGGATGCACATCCGAACCTGATGAACTTTCAAAGTGATGACGGCGACTATTCGCAGATCCATTACAACACGACGATGATTGCTTCGCAGCTCGATGCCGATAAGATTCTGATTGGCGGATTGAACCTCTGGCAGAGCAACGACGCCGGAGCTACTTATGAGGGTGTGGGCGGATACATTGGAGGTATTTCCAATTTTCACGTAGACCAGCAAGAGTATCGCATTTATAAGACGAGCGAAACCACAGAAGAGATTTGGTTCAG
>JBILIX010000011.1:0-17146 GCA_044368835.1 Flavobacteriales bacterium
CGAGCTTCAACCCACAGTTGGGTGCCAAAAAAACGACCAGCCTTGCAGACTATAGTGCCTCGGTAAGCTTCGGCAATCAGTTGGATTTAGGTAAAGAAAATTCACCGTCACGGAAGCTGGGTTATTTGTTTTCCGCTTCATATAAAAACGACTATCGCTACTACAGTGATGTGGAATACGGGGAATACCAGCGAAAAATCGACTCAACCGATTACGAAATGACCTATGCTACTACACAGCAAGGTCAGCTGGGTGAACGCAGCGTACTCATAGGGTTGCTAGGTGGCTTGGCCTATAAAACGCAATTCAATAAATACCGTTTGAATGCAATGCACCTGCAAAATGGTGAAAGTCGTGCTGCTCAATTCCGCATAGAAAACAACGGTGAGGCCGTTGGTCAATCGGGATACATCGCATCTTCCGATAACCTGGAATACAACCAACGCGCACTAACCAATATTCTTCTTTCCGGAACGCACGTAAAGCAAGAATCCAATTGGGACATTGACTGGAGAATTTCCGGAACACGCTCAACCAACAGCGATCCCGATATCCGCCGCACTGCCTTTACACTCGAATCATCCGATACCCTTTTCAGTGCAGGAGCCGGTGGAAACCCTGCACGCATTTGGCGTTCGCTTGAGGAATACAGTGCTCACGCTCGTTTGGACCTAACCAAATCATACACGTTCCGCGAACAAGCAGGTAAACTCAAATTCGGAGGATCACAAGTGCTCAAGCAACGTAACTACGAAATTCTGTTTTTTGATATTCAGTTCTTCGGGTCACAGAATTGGCCCAATCCGGATCCCAATGAAGTGTTGAAGCCCGAGAACATATTCCCGAGCGAAGACAACAACATCTATTACCAATCAGGTAACAACACTCCAAATCCGAATGCCTACAGCAGTAACGTTAGCAACACAGCTGCGTATGTTTCGAACGACCTTCGACTCAACAAGCGTTGGAGAACTATTCTGGGTGTTCGTGCCGAAAACTATATGCAGCGTCACACCGGTCGCGATCAACGATGGGCCAGCGGCGACACCATCAATGGAAATAACCTCGACAACGAAAAGGTACTCGACGCGCTCGATTTTTTCCCATCGATCAATGTGATATTCTCGGCCAACGAGAATCAGAACATCCGCGGTTCATACACCAAGACCATCGCACGTCCTTCTTTCAAGGAACTTTCTTATGCGCAAATTCTCGACCCCATCACAAACCGTATTTTCAATGGTAGCTTATTTACCTACGGTAACTGGGACGGTAATTTGGTGGAAACTCGCATCGACAACCTCGACCTTCGTTGGGAGTCGTTTCGTGAAGACGGACAGATGTTTTCTGTAAGTGCCTTCTACAAAAAATTCGATAAGCCCATCGAAATGGTGCGCATTCCTGAGCAGCAAACCAGCACTGAGTTTCAACCGCGCAACGTAGGCGATGGTGAAGTAGTGGGTGTAGAATTGGAAGCCCGCAAAAACCTTGGCTTTATCGCACCAACACTCAACAAAATCCTTTTCAACGTGAATGTGACGATGGTGCAATCACAAATCGAAATGACTGAACTCGAATTCAACTCGCGCAAGCAATACGAGAAAGTTGGTCAAACCATCGAAAACACGAGAGAAATGGCCGGTCAATCGCCCTACGTTATCAATGCAGGATTCACCTACACCAACGACAGCCTCGGCTTTGATGCGGGCCTGTTTTACAATGTAAAAGGACCGACTCTTTACATCGTTGGAGCGGGTTTGTTTCCCGACATCTACTTCGAATCATTTCATAGCTTGAACTTCAGTGTTTCGAAAAAGTTTGGAGAAGAAAAACGAAGCTCAATCGATTTCCGCATCAGCAACTTACTGAACGATGCATGGGAATACAACTACCAAAGCTATGAGGCTACTCCGCAAACGTTCAGTCGCATGAGCCCGGGTAGAGCCTTCAGCATCGGCTTCAGTCACAAGTTTTGATTACTTAGAAAAGACATCCTCACGGCTTCGCGGCCTTCGGTCGCGAAGCCATTTAAAGTCGCGGAGAATAAGCGGTTCATTGCCAGCGAATCGATTTGACTTGAAAACCGACTTGGGTTGACCATCCATTCGCAACGATGACAACTCGCCGTCGCTGAAGCGAATGAAAATAGAAGAACATTCTCCCTGATTCGTTCCCATGGGTTGCGGCCTTCCATCCTTATCGTCGGTGGGGTAATAGACCAGTTCACCGTTACCATCCACCCAAACAGACTCCAATTCGCTGTCTGTAAAAGTGGCTGTTGCATTCTTTCCTTTTATTTGATTGAAGCGTAACTCAGGGCCGCTTATGCTGTCGTTCGCCTCTGCGTCCGACACAATGAACGCATTACCCAATACCAACGCCTTACTCAAGGCCTGATTGCTCAGTTCCAATTTCAAGGTGTCGCCCGTTACCTGGTTTTGTGCACTCCAAACAATGGGAGCGCTGTACATCCAGAGTAAACTGTCGCTCTGCATGTAAACAACCGAATCACAAACGCCTTGCAGATCGCTTTTAAATATGCGCACTCCGTGATATGCATATACTACCTGACTACCTAAACTATCGGGCAAGGCTTTGAGCGTGTCAGCATGCATAAACAACGTGTCGCCATCCAATATTTCAAGCAATAAGGCACGTCCGGTCACAAAACTCAACTCGTTACTTTCTATATGCTTCCCATAACTTCCATGTATTTGAAACGTCTGGGTGGTGTCACGAATCTGCACGTTTCGAAAAACTTCACCAACACCTTGCTTACCGTTGTAGTAAATGCTGTCGCCCTTCAAGATGGTGGTTCGGTCGCGCACCCAGGCATGTTCTCCAAAACGAGACTCATCCTTGCGTGAATCATAAAATCCGTTTTCGCAATAAATAGAAACACTATCGCCTTCAATGTTGGTAGGCCCCAAGAATGTTGTAATCTCATTCACACTGCGATACTGCATCGTATCGGTGCGCACGGTGTACGACGGGTTTTTGAGCACTACATCGCGCTTAAAATTAAACACCTCGGTCTTGCCATTATACGTTCCCTGCCGACTCGTCAACGTATTTTTATTGCTACTTGAAACGATGCGACCACCAGTAACATACCGCGCTACCTCGTCCTTTACGCGATAAGTCAAATCGTTGCACGTAAGCGTCATGTCACGGTCGCGAAGCACCACATTGCCCGTGAGCAACGCTGTGTTTTGGACCTTGTCAAAATGAAGAAAATCCGCATTTACGGTGCTGCCTGAAGCTTCCAATATCCGTATCCGGCTGAATGCATCAAAATCGTCGTTGGCAAAGAGGTAAGCACTGTCGCAGAAGAAGGAAGTGCCGTCGAGTTCGAGATGCACATTACCGAGCAGTCGCTGCGCATCCACCATCGACTTGTCGAAACGCAGCTCGTCGGTGTGGATGAGTTTAACCTTGCGCGGCGTGCCCTGTGCCTGCAACTGTTGCGCATGCAGCAACAAAACAAAAAGACATGTGTAATACCACTTTTGCATGCGGCAATTGTTTTTAACCACGCTCCAACGAATCCCAGTCGCTATGCGAAGGCAAGCTTGCGCTCAATAGTCTGCTTGCGATCGGGCCCTACGCTTACCACCGTGATGGGTGTTTCCAAATGATTTTCCAAATACGCTATGTAGTGGCTCAATTCCGAGGGCAAACTTGCCTCTTCGCGCATTCCGGTGAGATCAACTCCCCAGCCTTTCAAATCTTCGTAAACGGGCTGTACCTGTGAAGGTGAAATATCAAAAGGCAAATCTTCCGAAGAACCTTGCGGCGTATTGTAATGCGTGCAAACACGGATGGTATCAAACTGACTCAGCACGTCGGCCTTCATCATTATCAACTGTGTAACACCGTTGATCATGCAAGCATAACGCATCGCAGGCAAATCCACCCAACCGCAACGGCGTGCTCTGCCTGTGGTAGAACCATATTCATTACCCACCTTACGCATGGCCTCACCTGTTTCATCATTCAATTCAGTTGGAAAAGGACCTCCTCCTACACGTGTTGTATACGCCTTGAAAATACCGATAACTTCACCAATGCGGTTGGGCGCAATACCCAAACCGGTGCAAGCACCTGCTGCAACAGTATTAGAAGAAGTAACAAACGGATATGTACCGAAATCGATGTCGAGCATTGAACCTTGCGCGCCCTCCGCGAGAATGCGCTTGCCCTGCTTCAGTGCATTGTTGATATAATGCTCACTGTCTACAATAGTCAACTCACGAATGACCTGCACGCCGCGCATGAACTCTTCTTCCATGCTCTGGAGTTCTGCTTCATCTGCTGTGTAGTGCTCTTCAAAACCCTTCAACAAATGCAAGTGCTTTTGCTTGAGGGCCTCATAGCGGGCGTTGAAATCGTCACTCAGCAAATCACCAATACGCAATCCATTGCGCCCGGTTTTGTCCATGTAACTCGGACCTATTCCCTTGAGTGTTGACCCAATTTTTCCTTCGCCCTTGGAAGCCTCACTAGCCCTATCAAGCAGGCGGTGGGTGGGCACGATAACGTGTGCCTTGCGTGATATCAGCAAACGCTCCCGCACGGGAACTTGCTTAGCTACCAGCGCATCAATCTCCTTGGCGAAGACAACAGGATCAATCACGACGCCATTACCTACCAGGTTGGTAACATGGCTGTGAAAAATACCCGATGGTATCGTGTGCAATACATGCTTGGTGCCTTCAAACTCGAGCGTATGCCCTGCGTTTGGCCCGCCCTGAAAACGGGCGATGATGTCATACTTTGGTGTAAGTACATCCACCAATTTACCTTTTCCCTCGTCGCCCCATTGGAGCCCGAGGAGTATATCTACTTTGTTATTCACGGCTTAAAAAAAAAAGACACGCGAAAGTAGGGCGAAAATGACTACCCCTTTCTTCGTCCGTAGAAATTGAGTGAATGGTGCAGAATTTCTATGTCGAATATCTCTTCCAGTGTGGACTTAATGCTTTGAATGCGGGGATCACAGAACTCCAGTACCTCATTACTATCGGTTAGGATGATATGATCATGCTGCTGATTCTGAAATGCACGCTCATAATGAGCTGTATTCTGACCAAATTGATGCTTGCGCACCAGGTTGCAATCAATAAGCAGCTCTATCGTGTTGTAGAGAGTTGCCCGCGAAACCCGATACTTCTTGTTCTTCATGCGTGAGTAGAGCGTCTCAACATCAAAATGCCCCATCACCTCGTAAATTTCTGCAAGAATTGCATAGCGCTCCGGCGTTTTTCGATGTTTGTGAACTTCGAGATACCGGGTAAAAATATCCTTGACGCTTTCTTGAACTCGTTGTGCCATTAGGCCGCTAAGGTAAGGACGCACTGCAGTGCGTCCAAAGACCCAACCTAATCGCGGGCTGCATGCATGCAGTCTTACTCGAACTCGCTCTCGATGCGATCCACCGTCAGCACGCCGTCAATAGCTTTCAGCTTTTCGGTGAGTGCACTCAGGTGCTTGGTATCGTGCACGAGCACTACCACTTTACCCTGGAAAATTCCATGATTCGCTTCGAATGAAATGGCTCGCATGTTCACGTTCATGTCGGTTGAAATGATGTTGGTGATGTTTTGCACGATACCGACATCATCGATTCCGGAAAACTTGAGCCCCACCTCAAACTGCACCGTCTCTGCGTTGCGCCAGCGGGCCTTCATAACACGATAGGCATACTTGCTAAGCAGCTCCTGCGCATTCGGACAATTGGTGCGGTGAATTTTGATGCCTTCACTGACGGTGATAAAGCCAAACACTTCATCGCCGGGTATCGGGTTGCAACACGACGCCAGATTATAATCTACCTTCTGTTGTTCATCGCCAATGAGCAAGGCCTCTCCCTTTCCTTGGGTGGTAATCACCTTTTTCTCCGTGCTCGTTTCAGCACCATTCGTGCTCTTTCTTTCCGTCAACTCCTCCTTCTCGAAACGAATGCGCGCGCCCTCAACCACATGTCCCTTCAAACGATTGAGTTCTATGGAACCCTTGGCAATACGCACATACAAATTCGTTGCGTTGATAGTTTCGAAATGCTTCACAAACTCATCAATGTTCTTGCTCAAAAAATCAATCTTCAGTGAGTTGAACTTTCGTTTGAGCATTTCCTTTCCCTCTTCAGCAATGAGCTTCTTTTCTTCGCGCAGAGCATCCCGAATTTTATGGCGCGCGCTTGCCGTAACCACGATGTTGAGCCAGTCTTCTTTTGGGTGCTGTTTCTTGGATGTCAATATTTCAACCTGGTCGCCACTTCGCAACTTGTGACTGAGTGGCACAAGTTTGTAATTCACCTTGGCTCCTATGCACTGCGAGCCAATCTGCGAGTGAATATGAAATGCAAAATCGAGCGCGGTTGCACCCACGGGTAGCGTCTTCAAATCACCGTTGGGCGTGAACACATAAATTTCTTCTGAGAACAATGACAACTTGAAATTGTCGATGAAGTCGATGGCGTTGTCCTCCGGGTTCTCCAGCACATCGCGCACCTGGCTGAGCCATCGATCGAGCTTACTCTCAGGACTCTCGGCGGCGTCCTTGTATTTCCAGTGCGCGGCAAAACCTTTCTCAGCGATTTCATCCATGCGCACCGAACGTATCTGCACCTCGACCCACTTTCCGGTTGGCGACATTACCGTTGTGTGCAGCGACTCATAGCCGCTGCTTTTGGGAATGCTGATCCAGTCGCGCAGCCGCTCAGGGCTTGGTTGGTAGAAATCAGTTACGATTGAATACACGCGCCAGCAATCACTCTTCTCAGTTTCCGATTGTGTATCGAGTATAATTCGAATCGCGAACACATCATAGATTTCTTCAAAGGGAACCCCCTTCTTCACAATCTTATTCCAGATGGAATAAATGCTCTTGGTGCGGCTTTTTATTTCATAGGCCAACCCTGCCTTGTCCAAGGCTCGGCGAATTGGCAGTGTAAAGGCATTGATAAATCGGGTGCGGACAGCCTGTGTTTTCTGAAGCTTACTGACGATTTCCTCATACGTTTCAGTATCCTTGTATTTAAGCGCAAGGTCTTCCAACTCGGTTTTGATGTTATACAAGCCGAGTCTATGCGCGAGTGGAGCATACATGAATAGTGTTTCACTAGCTATCTTCAGCTGCTTCTCGCGCTTCATATGATCGAGCGTGCGCATGTTGTGCAGGCGGTCGGCGAGCTTTACCAAAATAACACGCACATCGTCGCTTAGCGTGAGCAACATCTTGCGGAAATTCTCTGCCTGGTCGCTTGCGCTTTCGTAATTGCTTACACCCGAAATTTTCGTGAGTCCATCGATAATGGTGCGCTCACGTTTGCCGAACAAGTTCTGGATATCATCGAGCGTTATCTCGGTGTCTTCAACGGTATCGTGCAACAGTGCGCATACGATGCTCGTTGTGTCGAGGCCAATTTCCTCCGCTGCAATTTTCGCAACGGCTATTGGATGATAGATATACGGCTCGCCGCTCTTACGACGCATATCCTTGTGGGCCTCCGCGCTGAGCTCAAACGCTTTGCGAATGCGCATGCGATCGGCGCGTGTCTTGGAGCGATGACAAACACGAAGCAGCGCGCGGTATCGGCGCAGGATTTCTCTCTTCTCTTCTTCTAAATCAATGTCGGCGGGTATCATTGATGGCAAAATACCTCATAGTCAAATAGGATAACAGTCCGTTCTCGCAACATTTTCATAATGAATCGTGGATAAGATTGCGGCAGTGGAGATTCATGCATATACCACGAATGACCTGAATGAACCCGACGTTCATAATCCTGCATCGGCCTCTAGTTTGAACTCCGGGCATAAACAAGGTCACGAATACACGAATAATTCGGAGCAATTCGGCATTGGCAATCCTGAATCGGCCTCTAGTTTGAACTCCGGGCGTGAACAAGACCACGAATGCGCGAATGATTTAAACCATCCGTGTTTTAATAATCCTGCACAGGTTGGAGCATACCGCGGGTTTGAATACCCAGCATTAGCCAGTTTTCGGTAGTCATTTGAGGACCTACTTGTTCAGCGCGTAAGTTGTGGCGCAGGTATACCTCCCAACGAGAGGTTTCCGATAGTGCTCTGCTCAGTGTGAAGCCATGAAAAATCGTTCGGTGCAATTGGCCCTGCAAAATTTCATGGCCAAAGCTTCCGCCATACGGGTTAGCATAGGAACGAGTAATATTTCCACCGAAATTATCGACCACACCATCCCCATCTGCATCATAGTCGCGCCCGAAGGCAGCCGCATTCAATTGCTCGGATACCGACCACAACTTCTTCACATAACGCACTCTCAAACACGACTCCACGAAATTAGAACCCAGCGGATGCGCCATCGACTGGTTGATGTGCGTCCAAGCTTGAATGGAGCTACCATGCGAATAAATGAATGGACGGGCGATGTTCACTTCCGCCAAAACCTCTAGCCCCTTGCCCGGTGTATTCCATCGCAAGCCTAGCTGACCCGCGATTTTATTTCCCCACCAGTTATTGCCACGCTTGTAGAGTTTCAGATTGAACTCATCGAGCACGAATTGACCATACAATTGCAAGGAACGCGTTACACTCCATCGAAGAGAAGCGGCCAACATCACATTGTCGGGCGAGCCCAAACTGTATTCAACCGGACGGTAGAAAATGAGTGGATTCAAATAATACAGGTCAAGCCCGCGGCGGCTGAGCGTATCTCTGTTTTGCCATACCACCCATTCGTACAGTGTTGCATTCAGTTTCGGTGTAATTTGATAACTCAACGCATGCATGGCGCTGTATTTCACACGTGCATTGGACAGCGTTTGGCCTGAAGAAATATCACGCAGATGCATCCATAAATTCATATACCTGAACTTGCCAAGCGTTGTAGTAAGTTTGAAATAAGGGGCAGGCGACGCGTGGTCACTCAATATCATGGATCGATAACCATCGCCCCAAAATTGTTTAGCCTTGCCCAACTCGAGGGAAACATGTTTGCCTGCATTGTACTTGGCATGACCGAAGGTGTAATGCGTGTGGTAAAGATGGCTCACAGTATCGCCCACTGCATACCCGAGACCCGACAAAAACCCTTCGCTTTCGGCGCGACGCTCCAGGTAGTTCGGCAAAAAACCACCTGCTAATGCATATCCTGCCTGAAGCGACCATCTTTTTCCGGGGTTCCAGCGCAATTGACCACCAAGCCATGAAACCGAAATGGGACGCACGCCATATCCCGCAGCTAGATTTACCAATGGCTGCAACTCAAACCGTTCTTGTATTTGAAGCGAATCGCTCACAATTGTGCTGGGTTGCAATGGAAAAAGCGAATTCATGGATGTCCCGCTTCGATAATTTCCGAATCCGCCAGCGGACTCTTGCGCAAGAGCATTTGTGCTGCACATCAGCGCAACCAGTAGAATTGGCAGGTATGTAAATAAAATCCGCATCGAGCGGCTAAAAGTAACAACACTTCAGAACTTACGCGAACGAATGATTTTGTGGTGGAACTGACACACTATCTTCGCGCCGCAAAACACCCGTCTGTGCAAGACCAACCCTCGGCAACACCCATACCCGGCAAGTCATCGTTCGTTCGTGATTTAGCCATGCTGTTTAAGCTTCGCCTCACGTTGCTGGTCATTATTTCTGCCGTATTGAGTTATTATATGGGTACGGATGAAACCAACGTTACCACGCTGTCGGCACTTTGCATAGGTGGCTTGCTGCTCACCGGTGGAAGCAACGGCCTCAACCAAGCACTCGAACGCGAATGGGACAAACTCATGCTTCGGACGCAAAACAGACCCATACCCACCGGGCGCATGTCGTTGCGCCTGGCCGTTGTGCTTTCCATGACAGCCGGCATCTTGGGCATTCTCATACTTTGGTATTACTGCGGCACTGCATGCGGCATTCTCGGTGCTTCGGCATTCATCCTGTATGTTGCTTTCTATACACCTATGAAAAGAGTTAGCAGCCTTGCTGTTTTCATTGGTGCATTTCCCGGTGCCATTCCTCCTATGCTTGGTTATGTTGCCGCTACGCAAGACTTTGGCCTCGAAGCCGGGTTACTCTTCGCTATGCAATTCATGTGGCAGTTTCCGCACTTTTGGGCCATCGCCTGGGTGGCACACGACGACTATGTGCGCGGTGGTTACAAACTCCTGCCCTTTAACGAAGGTCGCAGCAAGGCTACTGCTTATCAGATTTTATTGTACTCCCTGTTTCTTATTCCCGTTAGTTTACTGCCCTGGGCGCTGCCATTCGATGCACCCATGACCGGCAATATTGCTGCTATAATTACAGCGCTTGCCGGGGCAGTCATGTCGTATTACTCTTTCTTGCTTGTAAAATCATGCGATACAAGCGATGCCCGCAAGGTGATGTTCGCCTCGTTTTTTTACCTGCCCGTTGTGCAACTCGCATACGTGCTCGACAAATTACCCGGTTAATATGCAATCGCAACTTTGAAGACACTGTGTTGTTATAACCCGAAATACCTGCTCCCATGAGTCAAAACGCTTCAACCCCCGCTTCTCCCAAAATGGATGTATTTGAAGGCCTCGACCCCGCCGTCAAAGTGCGTACACGCAAAATGATGATGTGGTTTATCGTTTTCGCCATCGTGATGCTGTTTGCAGGCATTACGAGCGCGCTCATCGTGCTCTATGGAAAGCTCATTTGGTTGCACATGTCACCGCCGGTTTATTTCTGGTTGAGTAACGCGTTTATAGTAGCCTCATCCATAACCCTTATTCTAGCGTTGCGCGCATTGAAAAAAGGCAATCAATCGTTGGGCATGACACTGCACACCATCACGCTCGCTTTGGGTATTGCTTTTACAATTTCTCAGCATGCCGGTTGGAAACACATGGCTTCACGTGGCCTTGGCTTCACCATTACACAAAACGAACAGGGGCTTTCATCTTACCGCTGGAATACCTTGGGAAAACTCACCGGAGAGTATGGCTCCGACTATTGGTTTGAGATGAACAACGAGCGCGTGGTGAAAGAAGGCAGCGAGTACTACAAACCCAGCGACCCATCGCGCCCGGTAACGAATACGGTAATGACAACCTTCAATGCATTCGGCGCCATGCTCAGCGTTGTTATCTACGTGCATATCATTCACCTTGCATTCGGCCTCATTTACCTCATCGTAAACACCGTTCGAATCGCCAAAGGACGCATCAACCGCGACAACACACTTAGTATTTACATAAGCGGCATGTACTGGCACTTCCTCGGCGGTTTGTGGCTCTATCTATTCTACTTCCTTTTCTTCCTGTTTTAATCTTATTTAGAAACAATTTAATCTAGCCTTGTTCCTCAGCTGTGACAAGGGTTTCAGTGCAGCACTCCGGCTTTCCCAACATTGCTTGTCAATTTTTTTAACTAGAGCGCCCAACCAAGGCGATTTGATTAGTAAACTTGCGGCAAATTTTCAGATTGTATGGCAGGACAGGCTCAATCAGTCAGCAAAGACCAATTGTGGAGTGGCGGACAATCGCCCTTCGGTATCAGCTACGGTAAAATGATGATGTGGTATTTCCTTGTATCGGACGCATTGACGTTCGGAGGATTGCTCACTGCATACGGCGTAATTCGCCACGGATCCGCCGATTTGTGGCCTGTAGGAGAACAAGTATTCGAGTCGCTGCCCATGCTACATGGCAGCTACCCGCTTATCTATGTTGCCCTCATGACTTTCATCCTGATTATTTCTTCGGTTACCATGGTACTCGCTGTTGAAGCAGGTCACCGTATGGACAAGCAGGGTGTCATCAAGTGGATGGGATACACCGTAATAGGCGGATTCATCTTCTTGGGTTCACAGGCGTGGGAATGGTCTCACTTCATCCATGGCTCAGGTGGTGGTTTTCAGGTGAGCGCTCCAATGACCGTGGCGGCAACCGACGATCACAACCAACCTATTGCTATGGAACTAACCGGTGGTACATGGGTTCACATGACTTCAGATGTTGGTCATGCCTACGAACACGCTCTTGAGCATGGTGATCACATTGAAATTTCAAACGGCAAACTCATTGTAACACCAGCAGCTCATGGCAATCATGACGCTCATGGTCACGATGCACACGCTGAAGCACACGCTGCCGCGCCTCAAGAATACCCGTTAGAAATTGTCCTCAACAAATACACCCTTGAGCACAAGGACGGTAAAGACCTTCGCAAGTTGATGGTCACCGGAGAAGAGGCAGAGAAAATCATGAAGAACATGGCATCGAACACACTCGTTTTCGGCGCTAACCTTCAGAAGAATGAATATGCCGTTCAACAACAGTATGCCAACTTCTTCTTCTTCATCACCGGTTTCCACGGATTCCACGTTTTGCAAGGAGTAATCATCAACCTCATCGTTTTCTTGATGGCTTTTCGCGGAGTATTCGAGCGTCGTGGTCACTACGAAATGGTAGAGAAAGTTGGTTTGTTCTGGCACTTCGTAGATTTGGTGTGGGTATTCGTGTTCACCTTCTACTACCTCGTTTAATACTTAGATTCAATTCACTGTTTAGATAACTCGACACAACCATGGAAAGAGATGATTTGATTGTAAACGATAGCTACTCTATCAACGCACGACACGGCGAAGAGGAAGGCAAAAAGATTCGTAAAAAACTGTACACGGTTACGGCTATTCTAACCGTTTTAACCGTTTTCGAAATCTTCATGGGCGTATTTTTCAAACGCAACGGCACATTTACATGGGAAACCATTAAGTTGCTCTTCATTGTGCTTACCCTTGTAAAGGCTGCTTATATCGTGCTCATCTTCATGCACCTTGGCGACGAGCGAAAGAACCTCAAGTACGTAGTGCTTTTACCCTACGCTCTTTTCATACTTTACTTGATTTTTATTGGACTGTACGAAGGTCTCTCGGTGCAAGAGATGAACAATACCTTCCGTTGAAAAATATGTCGATTCGTTCGAAATGGAAAAAGTATATTGGCCTTGCCAGTATGCTTTTTTTGTTTCCGCTCCTTTGGTTAGTCTTTTTTGGGCTGCTCAGCAAACATAAATTCAAGACGCTCCCATACATAAGTCCGGAAAACACCCTAGCTGAAGACTCTCATTATCGCATACCTGATTTTGCTTTTGCCGACGAAAACGGCTCCATTGTAACGCGCGACTCCATGTTGGGTAAGGTTTGGGTGGCAGCCTGCTACTCAACCGCCGATGAGCACATTGCACAGATTACTGAACGCCTGCTCAACATCAACTTCAAATACCGCAATGAACCCGACATTGCCATCGTGGTTTTTTCAACCCAGTGCGATAAAGACAGCGCGCAAGCAGCAAAAGCCTACATCGAACAGAACACTAAGTACAACGCATTTAGCAATAAATGGAAGCTCCTCACAGGTAATCAGGAAGCCATGCAAGCCTACATTCGCAACGGCCTCCTGATTGAGAACCTTTCAAACGAAGCCATTTTCAAACTGATAGATGCCGACGGCCACATTCGCGGCGAATATGGCAACACCGAATATCACTTCCTAGGTGGCGCAGGAGACTCCATTCCGGGCATGGTGCAAGACATAGCATTGCTGAAGAAAGAGATTGATATACGTCGATATAATGAACGAAAAGCAAAAGAAGCTGCATCGCAACCTTAGTATTGCGTGTGCTTCATTGCTCATGGCAAGCCTTGTCGCCTGCAATGAGAAACCCGCCGAAAGCGAACAATCCGCTCGGCCACTCCCGTATTTCGGAGAGTTCGACATCGAATTGAATACACTACCCGATGGCACGCAGCAACCGGATACATTTTACTACCCGATTCCAAAATTCAGCTTCGTTAATCAAGACAGTGTAATTATCACGCAAGAAAACTACGCCGGGTCTATTTCGCTGGTCGACTTTTTTTTCACGGAATGCCCCACGATTTGCCCCATGATGAGTGCGCAGATGGCCCGACTTCAGGACAAATTCATCAAGGAAAACCCTGATTTACCGATACGCTTTCTATCCTTTTCCGTAAAACCGGAATCGGATACGCCAGCGAAACTGAAGGACTATTCACAGAAAATTGGAGCCGACTTGACACGCTGGAATTTCCTAACCGGAAAAGCATCCGATATCTATGACCTTGCCCAAGAAGGCTTCCTGCTCACTGCATTCCCTTCTGACACAGCACAAGGCGGAATTTTCCATACCGACAAAGTGACTCTTCTCGATAAGAACCTGCGCATACGCGGTTATTATGATGGCACGTCAACCTCCGGCATGGATCAGTTGTTTAAAGATGCAATAACTCTATCAAAAGAATCTTATCATGATTGAAGCTTCCATCCCTAAAAATGACAAGGCTGCAAAACGCATCATTTGGCTTCTTTCCATTGTTGTTTTTCTGGTGGTTGTGTCGCTCAAATACATCCGTATCGAGGCCGACCTCGGGTTTAATCCACATCTGTTTGCCACTTTCAACGCCATCATTAACGGAACAGTTGCCCTGATTTTATTAGGCGCACTCGTGGCTGTAAAGAGAAAGAAATACACCACTCATAAAAGGATGATGCTAGAGGCGATGATCCTATCCTCGCTCTTTTTGGTCAGTTACATTGCCCATCACATTCTCACCGGTGATACTGCATACCCGAAAGAAGCCCCCATGCGCGGCTTGTACATCGTGGTATTGATTACGCACATCATTCTAGCCGCAATCATTCTACCGTTCATCCTTTTTACTACGTACCGCGGTCTTACAGCGGATTTTCAGGCACACAAGAAAATCGCCCGAATTACATGGCCCATCTGGTTTTATGTAGCGGTGAGTGGCGTTATCGTCTATTGGATGATTAGCCCTTACTATGTGTGAGGAACGAAGGATTAGGTGTGAAGTGCGAAGTGTGAAGTGCGAGGTGCGAGGTGCGAAGTGTGTGTGGTTGTTTAATAGAATGCCGTATATCTTTGAAGCATGAAGAATTCCTTGATTCACTTTTTTCTGTTGTCGATGCTGTTCATTTTCAGCGTTGGCGCCTCAGCACAATGTGCGATGTGCAAAGCCACTGCTGAGAGCGCAACAGAAAACGTCGACAAAGGCATTGGTGAAGGACTCAACGCGGGCATTGTTTATTTGATGCTCGTTCCATATGTTTTACTGGCTACCATTGCACTCGTGTTCTTTCGCAAAAAAATCGCAGCTATTTTTCGGTCGTAAAAAGTTGGCGCACATTGTGCTAAAACAAAGAATTGTTACATTTTGCATTCATTGGTATCTCCTGAATAAGAATTTCTTATTTTAGCCCAAACTAAACCGATTGGCAACACCGCAATGAGGATTTCTTTTTTTTACACATTCTTTCTTTCTTGCTCGTTGTTGGCGGGTCTTTCTTCGAATGCTCAGTTTTTCGAAGAGCTGAAAATTGATTCTACCCAGGTACCTGAAGCCGAAGACCAAAAGATGCAGATAACGGTTACCGATTTCCGCTCAAAAATGTTTATCGACGCCGATGTTATGATCAAAGGTCTTAACCCACGTAAAACCGTCGTCTTCAAAAACTTCACTGATTCAACCATGCTACTTAAAAACTACCGCATCTACACGGTTTCGGTGGTTAAAGAAGGGTACATGTATTACGCTCACAAATTCTGGCCTGCCGAGTCTACTACCCACTACGAGCGGGTCGAAATGAAACCTCTTTCCGTAGGATTGAAAACAAGCATTGAAGACATCACCTTCTTGGGCGATGAAACTCAGTTGTATCACAAGTCGGTGCCTGCGTTGGAAGAACTCGTGCAATTCATGACTGTTAATCCATCGGTGAAAATCTGCATCATCGGTCATGCCAATTGCCCGGTAAACGAAGAGAAGAAAAACTCGGATGCATACTACCGACGAGCATCCGAAAAACGAGCGGAAGCCGTTGTGGATTATCTCGTGCAACATGGCGTTGCTGCTGATCGCCTCACAACCCGAGGCATGGGCAACAAGCAAATGCTTTACCCCGATCCTCAAACGGAATGGCAAGTGAGCGCCAACCGACGTGTTGAGATTGAGGTTACCGAACTGTAGCGCCCGAAATACCGGTTTGACAATCGTCATAAACCCGTTGTATTTTTCATAACGTTTTTTAGAATATAACAGGGTCTTCCACCCTAAGTTTGCTCTTGCAATGACCCTAAACAACTTTTCACTTCGGGTAAGTTTAAGCTTGACCATTTTCATGGTCTCGGCATGCACAACCCTTGCGCAGGTATGGTCGCTCGACTCTTGCATCGCTTATGCATTTCAGAATAACCTTGCAGTTCAATTGAGCGAGGAGAATGTGAGCCTCACGAAGCTCAATGAAACCAGTGCAATTGGCGCCATGCTTCCTTCACTCAACGCACAAGGTGGCCACGGCTACAACTGGGGGCAGCGCATCGACCCATTCACCAACCAGTTCGCAAGCTCGCGCATTCAAAGCAACAATTTCGGTATAGCTACAAGCGTAAACCTGTTTGGTGGCTTGCGACAGGTAAACACATTGAAGCAAGCCGGACTGAACTCGGAGAGCGCCAAGTGGAACTATGAAAAAATGCGCAACGATATAGCACTCAATGTTGCCTCTGCCTACCTCGCTGTTATCATCAACAAAGAGTTTATGGATATCGCAAGGCGCACGCTCGATGGCACCGATCGTCAGGTGAAACGCATGGAAAAACTAGTTGCCGCAGGTCAACTTGCAGTGAGCAACCTCAATGATATGCAAGCGCAGCTGGCCTCCGACAATGCATCGTTCGTTGCTACTGAAAACAACTTCCGGCTCTCCAAGCTCTCACTTTTGCAATTGCTTCAACTTGATGCGAGCAAGCTTGATCAATTCAACATTGTAATTCCGAAATTGGATGAGGTTGAGCAATACACCTTGCTTTCCAATCCTGACATCGCCGTGCAGGCTGCGTTGAATAATTTTCCCGAAGTGAAAGGCGCAACAACTACAGTTGCAAGCGCTGCACTGGGAAGAAAAATCGCGGCATCGGGTTATTATCCAAGCATAAACGCCAGTTTCTCCTATGGAACAGGATACTCGGGTGCGGCAAAAGTACTTACCGGAACCCCGGACATGCTTGCATTCCCTATCGGCACAGTATTCGGCACAGGAGAATCGGTTTGGTCAATCCCTCAACCGGTTTATAACTTGGACGACTAT
>JBILIX010000167.1:0-5186 GCA_044368835.1 Flavobacteriales bacterium
TACCCGGATTGTAATCGGTGGCCAGAGCCAAGGGAAGACCTGCGTCGATGATTTTGCGAGCAGGTGTGTAGGGAATCTTGATGAAAAGAGAACATCCCGGCAAAGCAACAGGCATGGTGCCGGTGCCTTGAAGAGCAGCAAGGTCGTCGTCGGTCATTACCTCTAGGTGATCGACACTCAGCGCATTGTATTTCACGCTGGCAGCCACGCCACCAATTGCATTGAACTGGTTGACGTGGGTTTTCGGACGCAGGCCGTGCTTTACACCGGCCTCCAAGATTCGTTCGGTTTGGGCAACGCTGAAATAATTGTCTTCGCAGAACACATCGATGTATTCGGCGAGTTGTTGACGACCAATTTCAGGTATCATGCTATCGACCAGCAGATCGACATAAGCGTCGGGATTTCCTTTGAACTCGTTGGGGATAGCGTGTGCACCGAGGAACGTGGCTTTGATGGTTATGGGCGAGATATTTTTCAGCGTTTGGATTACACGAAGCATTTTGAGTTCGCTTTCCATCGTTAAACCGTATCCGCTTTTTATTTCTACCGCACCCGTGCCCATGGATTGAATTTGTTCCAAACGACGCATTGCCGATTCAACCAATTCTTCTTCGGAAGTAGTTGCCAGGCGTGCGGCCGAGTTGAGAATGCCACCACCACGCGCTGCAATTTGCTCGTAGGTGAGGCCGTGAACGCGGTCTACAAATTCGCTGACGCGTGAACCCGCATAAACAATGTGCGTATGCGAGTCGCACCACGCCGGAAGCACCAGTCGGCCGTCGGCTTCGATTACTTCCAATCCGCGCCAATCGCTGATGCCGGGCCAGTCGGCCATCGAACCGTATTCAACGATTATCCCGTCTTCTATGGCTAGCCAGGCATTTTCGATGGAGGGCAATTCACTCATGGCTTTGCCTGCCAGCAGCGAAGGAGCGTTTTCATAGACTCCCAGAAGAGACTTAATGTTCTTGATGAGGATGCGCGACATGCGACGAAATTACTTTGAATTAACCGCAAAGGCGCAGAGAACGCAAAGATTGTTAGAGAAGTAAAATGTTGAGTAATTGAATTTGAAGAACTCCTCTCTGCGTTCTTGGCGCCTTTGCGGTTCAATTAGAACAGTAGTTACTTTTGAGAACTCATTTTACCCTTTGAAATTCCGATTCGAAATAATCCTTCTTCTCCTTATCGCACTTGCAACAGCTATTTTGCAGTGGCCCTATTTATTCGAGTTTCCGGGTCATATTCACGCATGGGCGCAGGTGGATCGATTGGCTCTTACAAATGGATTCCTGCGTAACGGATTCGATTTGTTTCACCCCGAAACACAGGTGCTCAATCACATCTATCCGCACGATTTTTTTGACCAAAGCGCGTCGACTGTTACCGCTGTCGACTTGCCGTTGCACGATTATCTGGTGGCGATTGTCATGCGGCTCTTTGGATGCAGTGAAGCATGGGTGTTCCGATTGTATATAATTGTGGCGGGCATTATAGGTCTGTTCTATTTGGGTAAACTCTCGCTGCTCGTGTTGAAGGATGAGGTGAAGGCATTCATCGTGCTAGCTTTCGCATGCTTGTCGCCGGTTTTTGTTTACTACCAGGGTTCGCTTCTGCCGAGTATACCCTCGTTGTCGCTGATTATTGCAGGAGTCTATTACTATTTCCGTTTCCGCGAGCAACAGAAGCCGCGCGATTTTATGATTACCATGTGTTGCATGGCGCTCGCCTTGCTCAGCCGAACCACGTTCGTAATTCCCTTTGTCGCTGTGCTGTGTTTGGAGTTTCTGGATGTGATTAAAAACCGAAAGATTCCCTGGAAGCGAGTTACGGCAGTGTTGGTTGTTACTCTGGTGTTTTTTGCATACAGACACCACAACGATGCGTTGCGAAACGAATACGGCTCTATGTTTTTGAATAGGCTCTTGCCGGCTGAAAGCATGGAGGAGGTTAAGTTTCTACTTGGTTATGTTTGGGAGCATTGGAGGTTTGCGTATTTCTCTTCGATTCATTATTGGGCGGCTGTTGTTTTAACTGTTGCCGTTGTTGTCGTCAGGCTTACCAAGCGCTCAAACGAAAAACCGGTGGCTCGATTCGGGCTCTATGTGCTGACGTATGTTGTGGGGTGTGTTCTCTTTGCGGCAGCCATGCTGAAGCAATTCCAGTATCACGACTATTATTTCCTCGACACGTTCTATCTGCCTTGTGTGTTGCTGGTGGTGTTGCTGCTGGCTTACATACCTTCCGGACGGAGCAAGTGGATGAGCGTTGCTTACATGGCAGTATTGATCGTGTTTGTGAGCGCAGCATTTCGCATGCCGCAGCGCTCTCAGCGAAGTCGTCATCAAATGGGGGTGAACGATAGAACCCAAAATACCATCGAGAATTTTACGGGGGCGGATGTGTTTCTGGATGAGTTGGGTGTATCGCGCGATGCCATCGTATTGGTTGTCGATGCAGTAGCCCCCAACTTGCCGCATACCTTGATGGACCGCAAAGGACTGGTGGTGATGCATACGCCGAAGTGGATGGTGGAGCATGCCTTCAACAAATGGACATTTGACTACGTCGTTTTTCAGAATGAGTATTTCATGGATAACGTGTACCGCGACTTTCCCGAAATACTGTCGCGTGTGAGAGTCGTTGGCAGCAACGGCAGAATGACGGTGTGTCGCCGCGATGAAGGCAATCAGCAAACTTTACAGCAGTTCTTGGGAATCGGAAACGATGCCGCTTTTATTGAAGAGCGCATGGGTTTTGAGGAAGCTGATTCTGCCCGTTGGCGCGGTTATAAACTTACACGTGATGTAGTTTTTGAAGGGAAGGGCGCGGCTTGTTGCACTCCCGATTATTCATCCGGATTGACGATGGAGTGGGATGGCTTTCAGAATGCAGGTGATGGCTATCATGCTGCTTGGTTGAGCATGCAAGTACTTTCACAGCAAGATATCAATGCGGATGTAGTGCTTTGGATGAGTGTGGACGGTAAAGAAGTGTACAACGAGGTGAGGCCGCTCAAGGATTTCATCAAGCCGTCCTCGGAATGGCAGCAGGTTGAGTTTTCGTTTGTTTTGCCGCCCATGAATCATCCGAATACAAAGCTGAGCTGCTATCTGAACAATCGGGAGCCATCCCTGTTTCACTACGACAATGTCCATTTTAGAATTTTCCCCTAATGGTTATGATGCGAACGGGTAAACAAGAGATACTGTTTTATTGGCTGCTGATTCGAAAGTGCGGTGTTTACGTCATGTTTTTGATCTTGATGACCAATCAGGCCATTGCTCAAAGCGTGGTGGGCACTGTTTATGACGCCAATGATTCATCCGTAATTCCTTTTGTGTCGGTCTATTTGGTGGAAAGTGATGAAACGACGCTGACGGATAGCACCGGTTCATTCGCATTGAGAACGCCTGATTTGAAGGCATTCCATGTTCGATTTATAGCGCTTGGATATGAAACAACCAGTCTTCTTTTGGTGAAGTCGGATGAGCCGTTAGCGGTGCGCATGTTGCCAAAGCATCTCGATTTGCACGAGGTTACTGTATCGGGCGCAATGTCGCAGGCACAGTCAGAAAATCCGTTTCACATTGAGTCTCGTAAAATCGATGACCTCACCGCCATCGCGGCGATGAATATGGGGGAAGCCATTGCGCGCATTCCGGGCGTATATCAGTCGAGCTTGGGGAATGGCATCGCTAAACCGGTTGTGCGTGGTATGCAAGGTATGCGAGTGGTAACGCTGATGAATGGCTTGCGTATTGAAAGTCAGCAATGGGGAGGCGATCACGGAATGGGTATCACCGATCTGGGGCTGGGCAATGTGGAGGTCATCAAAGGTCCGGCTTCTTTGCTGTATGGCGCCGATGCGTTGGCAGGTGTTATCTATTTCAATGATCAGCCGCATGCACCAACCGGTAAGCGTGAAATAGAAAGCAAAACCTTGTTTCAGAGTAATACAATGGGTGTTACGCAACGCTTGATGTATCGTGAAGCGCGCGAAAAGGTGAGGTGGCAGCTTGGCGCCGGCTATGGCAATCATGCCGACTATCAATTGCCCAATGGTCGTTATGCTCAGAATTCACGGTTCAATGAGGCGGTGCTGAAATCGGTCCTTTCTTTCAATGGCAAGCGCAGCGTCCATCATGTGCGCTACACTTTCAGTCACGCTACCACAGGCATTCCAGGTCATACGCATGATACAACTGCCACGCCCGAGAGTTTTCAAGTAGAAACTCAGCGCCGCTCTTACACCCTGCCTGCTCAGTTTTTCAATAATCACTTTTTATCGTTCGACAACAAGTGGTTCAGCGAGCGATCCGAATTTCAGTTACTTGCAGGGGCCACATCGAACCGTCTGATTGAATATGATGAGAAGGTGACAATTCCCAGTTTGAGTATGTCGCTGAAGAACGCGCTGTACAATGCGAAATGGGTGGTCAAGCCTTCGGGCGATAAATGGAAGGTGATAGCAGGCTTGCAAGGTATGCATCAGTGGAATGCAAATGCGCCGAATGCCACGGACCGACTTGTTCCTGATTCTCGAACATTAGACCAAGGGGTTTACCTGACAACACAGTATGGCAATGCTCGTTGGAATGTTCAGGGAGGAGTGCGCTATGATGTTCGTTTTTTAAATGCCTATGATAGCGATGAAGAAATTTTATCGCGTACATATAAAGGGTTTAATGCATCGGCCGGAGGTGTTTATCACGCCGACTGGGCTACGTTTCGTGCCTCTTTTTCATCGGGCTACAGAGCCCCGCATTTGACCGAGTTGCTTTCTAATGGATTTCATCACGGAGCGTTGCGCTATGAAATCGGTGACGTGGATTTGAATCCCGAGTATGCGCGCCAGGCCGATGTTACAGCAGAGCTTACAGTAGATCATTTGGTGTTGCTCTACAATCCGTTTGTGAATGCGATACGCGATTACATCTATCTGCAGCCGCTCGGTTACGATGTGGATGGCATTCCGGCTTTTGCTTATGATGTGCTTTCAGAGGTGGTGTTTTATGGGAACGATGTCGGGATTCATTACCACCCGCATTTTGCACATAATCTTCATTTCGAGACCACGTGGTCGTACATCAACACGAAAACACCATCAGATAGCAGCGTATCTCTGCTGCCGCCGCAACGTTTACAAACTACATTGAAATACTCCTTCGAGCCAACGCACA
>JBILIX010000168.1:0-5173 GCA_044368835.1 Flavobacteriales bacterium
TGGATGCTTGAATGGAAGTGTCTTTTACTATCGAAACGTAGGGTCTGTTGTTTCACCTGTATTTGCATGGCAAACCGACTCACTCGGCCAGGCGGTAGCAACGAGTATACTGGGCATCCAGGGCAAAAGCGTCCCTTGCATGTATCGCAATTCGGATGGATCGACGCACTTGCTATTGGGAACTGAGACCGGTCCGATGATGCATTATGCAGGCATCGACAACAATCTGCAGGGAGTCTTTGAATTGGTGTCTGCCGACTTTGAGCACATACGCGAAGGAGCTCGCACAGCGCCGGCTTCAGCCGATTTGGATAACGACGGGCTGAATGATTTGATTATCGGAAACACCGGAGGCGGATTGGCCGCTTGGATGCATCAGACGGTGGAGGTAGCAGAAATCAGAATGGCTGATGCGATTCAACTGTTCCCCAATCCTGCATCGAGTGTAGTGAATATTGTATTACCGAAAGAAGCGAATCTGCCTATGCAACTGAGTCTCTTTGATCAACAGGGCAGGCTGTTAATGCACCAATCCCTTTTCTCTTCACGAAGTGAATTGAATGTGCACGATCTGAGCCCCGGCTGCTACACGGTGCAGATGGTGTCGGACCTTTTTGTGGTGAATAAGAGGTTGGTGGTTCAGAGGTGAAATGTGATTGTAATGGATCATGCTTTACCTGACTTGGCCCATTTAGTAAGTATCTTTACGACCGTGAAATTCTATGAGAAATATCCGCAACTGAAAGAAAAAGCTTTCTTGACTAGAGTGCTTTCTGATACCGTATTTTCTTCAATGGCGTTGGAAGATCAACATGTAGAGTATTCAAAGGTTGAGAAAATTGTTTGCTCTGTTTTATTGGAGCATCAATCAAAAGGTACTCAGTTCTTCACGGATTAATTTCGCTAGTGGCTCGAAATCACTTTTATCTGCAAATTTCATGGCATCGATGTAGATCTTTCGATTGTTTCCTTCTCGCCGATAAAGCTCTATGGGTTTGTAGCCCAATTTGAGTGCGACTAAATTCATCAGAATTCTTCCTGTTCTGCCATTACCATTTACAAATGGGTGTATTCTGACAAACTCATAATGAGCATATGTTAATGTTTCAACGTGCTCTTGGAAGTTTTGTGAATTGCTGATTTTGAAGTTAAGGTTGTCAATGAATTGATACATCAACTGCAATAAAGTATGCGGTTTTGGTGGAATGAATTCGCCTACAATGACGTCAGTCGTTCTCCATTTTCCGGCCCAATCATAAAGTTCAGAAAATGCGATGCTATGAATCTCTAAAATTAGTTTTGAGGAAATTGAGGTGTCGCTTTCCAGTCCAAACACAAAAAGTTCCGCTAGGGTAATACCTTTTGCTTCGAATTCGTTTATGAGATGTTTGTCTGTAATACCCAGTTTATTATCATCCGGATATGGAGTCCAATGGGTAGTGTCTGCCATGAATCAAAGGTAAATATGATTCAATATCATAGCGTGTAGTTTTCTCAGTACACAGGCATAAACTTCCCAATCGGATTCAACAGCGGGCTGAAATTGAACGACTGTGCCATGGCAATTTCGCCGTCTTGGGTTTTCGCCCAGAAGTAATCCAGGTCGAAAGGAATGATGTTGCCGTAGTCGTCTTCAATGGCTTTTTTCGATGGCTTCAGGTGAAGGTCGATGGTGGTGCTCTTTCCGCTGTTGTCGGTTACTTCGAGGGTGTAGGCAGGTGAAGCATTGCGCAGGCTGTCGGTTTGCTGTTCACTCAGTTGTGTGTTGAACGACTCGACGTGTATCTTTTTAAATAACAACAACTGATCTTTCACTGCGGTGGTATCGAAGCGCGATACTTTCTTTTCACTCGCACCTGCTGCATTGCAACTCCACAACTCGAGGTTGTTGCCCCCTCCGAATCGGACTTCCCAGCTATCGGCGGGTATCATGTGGTTGATCATGCGCACCTTTCTAATTTCCAAATGCGGGTACTCGAAAATACCGGTGTATCGCCATTCCATTTCGTTGGTGAAAAAGCGGGTCGAAAGAAATCCGGTAAAGCCTTCCATGTGCACGATGTAGGGTTCTTCACTTCGACCAATGCCCGGGATTTCGAGTAGCATAAGCGTTCCGGTATGGTCTGGGGTGGGTATACCCACATACCAAATTTTGGCAGGCTCATCACCGCCGGTAAAAATCTCAACGCGCTTGGAAGAGGAGGCCAGGAGCTTCAGCATGTTGTCGCGCGAGGAATCACTCACGTTGCCGCGTATGCGAATGCGGTTGAAGGTTTTGAGCATCAGATTGACAGCGTCTTCTCGGGCTTCCAACTTGCCGTTCAATTTCCAGAGTCGTTCGCCGGGCACACGTTCCAATGTGGCCATTTTACCGAGGTGGTCGGTGATAATTACCTTGTTCACTTGGGCCGTGTCTTCGATGGCAAAGTCGGTAAGGGGCTCATCAGCTATTGTGCTGGAGTTTGATTGCAGATAGACAACAGCCGAAGCAACAGCTAGTACAACGAAAACAAGGGTAAGTATTAAATTCTTCTTCATCGATTTCACGAAGGCTTAAGCGTGCTTGGTGGACCAGCGTTTTTTGCGCCATACAAACTGAATAACTCCGAGCATAAGAACAAGCAGTATGGGGGCAACGGTGTTTAGCATTTTGATGGTTCCGCCTGATGTCTGGATTTTCTCCTCTGCCATTTTACGCAGCTCAATGGTGCGCGAGCGAACACTGATAAGCGCTTGGTCATCGAGCAGGTAGTTCATGCAGTTCATCAAGAATTCTTTGTTGTCGTAGAGCACGCGTCTGAATTGCGGGTCGTAACCTAGCGCAATCGGCATGGGCTTGCCGCTGCGCATATCCACATCGTTGTAGGCTATGTCGCCGTCGGCTATCACAATCATTTTCGTTGCGATGCTCTTGTCGCGAAAGGCGATGTTCGGATCTTTCTTAATCGCATCGGGCGTTTGGTCGCGGAAGGCACTAGGGAATTTGCCTTCGAGTATCATGGCCATGGTGCGCTCCGGGCTTGCGCCATTCTCAAAGTACTGCTGATTGAACGCCAACAATTGAAGATCGACCCTCACCGGTGCGCGCAGTTCTTTTGAAAGGGGTGAGCTCTTCAACAAGGGGATTTTCACTACCTCGCTGCTGGCATTCACGCTATCCAAACTTCCTGCAAACTCCATTTTGATAGGGTCGAGGTTGGCGGTAATGGGGTGTGTATTCGTGGAGGAAAGAAGCAAGGGCGCGTAGTAATTCGTGCGGTCCGTATAGGCGCGCTGATTGCCCATTGGGCCATTGTCGAGAATGATGGGCGCTCCCTGGAAGTCGATTACCAGCGATCGGTTGAGCCTAACACCGTATTCAAACAGCATTTCATATACGCCATTCTCATTGCTCACTGCCATGGTCGACTCTGCATTGCGAAGGCTGTCCATGTTGACCTTCAACGCATCGAGCATCCACAATACTTTTCCGCCGTTCATGATGAACTGGTCAATCACAAAACGGTCCTTATCGTTGATGGTAGAGTCGGGGCCGGCAACTATTAACGCAGCATAACGGTTGGTGCGCAGGGTCATGGCATCGGCCTTGTCGCTTAAGGCGTTGATCTGCGAATCGATGCGTACAGGTTCCACGTCATAGTTCTCGCGCAAACCGAAAATGAAATCGGCGAGATGGATACCCGGTATCTCGCGATGGCCGGTCAATATGGCAATTGCAGGCTTGTCCTTTCTTGTAATTTTCCGAAGGCTATTAGCAAGTTCATATTCGAGGTTGTTCACCGAGGAGTTTACCATCTGGTCAGTGGCCACAGGTGATTCTGTTTTGAGGAACTGAATCGGATACTCACGTCCCTGATATTCTACAATGGCAGCGGGCCAAATGAGCTTCGACGATTGTGCGCCTTTTTCGTTGAAAGAGATGTTCGAGAAGCGAAGACCTTTTTCATCCAATGCCTTGAAGGTCTCATTTATAATTTTATCATCGCCGCTTTCGTATGGGTCAATGAACTCGTAGTCGATTTGTCCACCGCTGTAATCCACAAACTCGTCGAGACGCTCTTTTATACTGTTCTCCAACCGCTTGTACTCCGCCGGGAACTCGCCATGCAGATAGCAACGAATGAAGAGCGGGTCTTCTAGGTTGGCCAGCATGTCTTCGGTTGCCGGTGTTAGCGAGTGTCTTTTCTCTTCGGTAAGGTCGAGTTTGAAGAAATAGAACGAAAGCAGAAATGCAGAAATGAGCACAATCCCCAATGAAAGGAACAGTTGCAGTATGTCGGAGCGTTTTCTTCCCATGCTGGTAACCCGAAATAGGGTGCCCAAATTTCGTCAAAGAAGGCGTCTAAACAACGCACAAAGATTGTTGATTTATACAACGTGATTGTTGGCTGCCAAAGCGATGTACTCGTTCGCGCGTGGCCCCTTGTTCATGAGCAGATCTATCACGGAAAGGCCGCTCAAGAAGGGATGTCGGTCGCTAAAAACTTGCGGGTAGGAGGGCAGGGCAGGCCATTGTCGGCTTGGCTCCCAGAGGTAGGTGCAGTCGCCTTCTTGGTATTTCCAAGGCTCGTCGACCAGCGTGTACTGAACGTGCAAACCGCATGTTTTCAGCCACTCGAGGGCATTCAGATTGAGGTCAGTTAGAAATACCCCCGGCTTCAGAATGCAGGCTTCTAGCTTGTCGAAATAGTGCTCGAAATAGGCGGCTCGGCCATACGAGGAGCGAAGGGTGCTCAGATGCTGTTTGCGCCAGGCTCCTTGTGAAATGCGAATGTCTTTGATGGCTGTCTTCATTCCCTTTTGCCCTTCAACCGGAACAGTAAGGCTCAACCTTCCGTTCACTCCTAGGATATCATAACGGTTGCGATACGTTTGCTTCAGATAGAGCTCGTTCAAGTTGATGCGCGCCTCAGGCATCGACAGCGCAAGCCAATGGGCCGAGGGAAATAGGCAGAGGGGCAAGGTGAACTCAGTGGGCATGGCTATCTTATTCGTTGTCCGTATCGAGTATGAACCAGTAATAGTATCCGTAGACGAGAAATATCACTCCAACGGTCATCGGAACCAAAAAGTAAATAGGAGAGCGCTGCAGGTTTTCAGGTCGCTCAAGGTCTTTTGAATAGTTGTAGATGGGAATGATAATAACACTGAGAAAGAGCAATAGAAAGGTGAC
>JBILIX010000169.1:0-5165 GCA_044368835.1 Flavobacteriales bacterium
GTTTAGAGGTTATATTTCTACTAGTGGACTTGTTGTCACTCCTTCGCGATGACGCTCAATGCGCTCCTGAAGCTCTTCCGGCAACGCTTCGCTCTTGTCTTTTCGACCTTTCTGAATCTTGCGAAACAGCATCGCCGCGAACCAGTAGTTTCCATCGTCCTTTTTGTAAGAACACTGGCAGGTGTAGCATTTCGTGTAAGGCCGGTTGGAGTGAACGCCCACATCAACGATGATTGAACCGCAGCAGGGATTGCTCTCGAGGCCTTTTACGCGGAACACATCTCCATTGCGAACGATTTTTTCTGTGTGGTCGCGGATGCAGATAACCTCATCGCCAACTTTAAATGATACTCTTTTCATGGTATAATCGTGTTTTGGAACAAATCAAATCCAGCTCTTTGTAATCTATTTACAATGGCCGAACGTGACCGATTTATGCATGGTTCAGGCTTGCTTGGATGGACTCGATAAGCGCCTTGTCCATGCGCTCCCAAGGCAGATTCGGCTTGCCGAAGTGTCCGCCGGATGCCGTCCTGCTGTAGATCGGTTGCTTCAATTCTAGCGTGCGAATGATGCCGTTGGGACTGAGGTCGAAATGCGTACGAACGGCTTGCTCCAATTGCTCTTGCGTAAATCGGTTGTCCGACCCGCAATCGACATACACAGAAGTTGGCTCAGCCACGGCAATGGCATACGACAGCTGCACAGTGCACTCCTGTAGTTGAGCGGCTTCGAGCAAGTGTTTGGCAATGTAGCGCGCGGCATAGGCTGCGCTGCGGTCGACCTTGCTGGGGTCTTTGCCGGAGAACGCACCGCCGCCATGAGGACAACGCCCGCCGTAGGTATCGACGATGATCTTGCGTCCAGTGAGACCGGTATCGCCATACGGACCGCCAATCACGAAGCTCCCCGAAGGGTTGACGAGCAACTGACCCGTGTGCCGAATGTTATACTCGGCTAGAATCGGTTGCACCACTTCACGCAGCAACGTCTCCCGAATTTCAGGTTGCAAGATGTCGGGTGTGTGTTGTGTGGAAATCACAATCGTGTCAACAGAGATTGGCTTGCAGGGTGCTTCATATAGCACACTCACCTGTGCCTTCGCATCGGGGCGCAGCCAGGGTAGGGAGCCAGTGTGTCGCAACGTTTGCAAGCGGTCGATGATGCGGTGGGAAAGCGCGATAGGCAAGGGCAGGAGCTCCTGCGTTTCGCTGCACGCATAGCCAAACATGAGGCCTTGGTCGCCCGCGCCGCCATTGGCTACACTGGCATTGATTTCCGGACTCTGTTGGTGCAACGCGTTTCGAAACTCCGCCTTGTGTAGGTTGAAACCCACAGCATCGTCGTTGTAGCCAATGCGTTCGAGTACTTGACGCGCAATCGAAACAGCATCGACCGAAGCATCGGAAGTAATCTCACCGGCGATAACGCAAAGGCCGGCTGTGATGAGTACCTCGCACGCCACTTTGGCGTTGGGGTCTTGTTCGAGGTAGGCATCCAGAATTGCATCTGAGATTTGATCTGCTACCTTGTCGGGGTGTCCTTCTGACACCGATTCTGAAGTGAAAATATAGGACATTACAAATGGGGTGTTGGTTACACGTTCATTTGCATTGCCGAAAAATGGGTGGGAAGATGTCCGTTTATTTTGGCCTCGCCCGCATCATTTTACCACCGTGGTGTGTCGCCACTCGGTTGGTGCCCACTCAAGGGCTCGTAATGCGTTGCAAACATACATCGATATTTTTATTTGTCAAGAGGTTTGGCAAAAAATGTCGGGATTTTTTGTAAGCTTTTGAAATTCAAAATAGATTTTGCTTGATTATTTATTTGAGCCTGTTGAGTATTCGCATCTTGTATGAACTGATTCAAGATTATCAATTGGGATTGAACTATTTTTGGATGGTGATGAATAATCTTTATGTCATAGCCGGTTGCAATGGTGCGGGTAAAACCACGGCCTCATTCACTATTCTTCCTGAGATTCTTAATTGCAAGGAGTTCGTTAACGCCGATGAAATCGCGAAGGGGTTGTCTCCATTTCAACCTGAATCGGTTTCATTTGAAGCAGGCAGATTGATGCTGGAAAGAATTGAGTTATTGCTGAAGGAGTCTAAGACTTTTGGATTTGAAACTACCTTAGCAACTAGAAGCTACAAGCCAATGCTTCTGAAAGCAAAACAATCAGGGTACAAAGTCACACTTTTATTTTTTTGGCTTCGAAGTAACGAGCTCGCTATTGAACGAGTTAAAACAAGAGTGCTAGAAGGTGGTCATAACATTGAGACTGATGTCATCAAACGTAGATATGTAAGAGGGTTAAAGAACCTCTTTGAGTTGTACATGGATATTCCGGATAACATTATGATTTTTGACAATTCGGACGATATTCCGGAATTGATTGCTGAAAAGACGTTGAATGAAGGCTTGATCATCTTGAATACGCGTAAATTTGAATTAATGAAACAGCATTGATATGGAAATCCAATCGCATTCAAATCAAAATGAGCTAATCATGGCGGGGATGAAAATAGTCCATCAGCGTTTGATTGAATTTAAGAGACGTGTAAACTCTGAGCTCGTAGTCATGCGCGATAATAAGATCGTTCGCATTAAACCTTGAAGGATGATGGTTGCCTTCTTGCTATTGCTCCGGTAATCCTTCGGTTGATGGCTAATTTCTGATGAGATTAGTAGGAATATTATTTTCATATATCAACAGTTCAAATACGATTTTCAATGAAGAGCTATTGCCTAAACGAAATCCTCTGAAGGCATAATCTTTAAAACTCCGTGCACTCTTTACCCTCTGTGGCCAACAGATCATAATAGTTATCAAAAACCGAAGCGAGCCCAATAGAAATAACAATCGTGTAACCACTAAGCCCCCATGAAAGCGTAAATTTGCGCCCTCTCATGTTATCAAAGCGGGTGGCTTGGTTGTGCTTGATGGTCTTGGCTTGTATTGCTTCAGTACAAGGCCAAACAGTCGTTGCATTTCAAGGAGCTGAGCCGGGCGATACGTGGCCATACACTGCCTCGAGTGCATCTTCTATTGGACAAGCAGAAGCCCAGTCATCAGCCAATTACTCCGACGGAACGCAATCGATTGTAATGGGTGGATTGTCGGGCGGTGGAAGTTGTTTGAGTGGTGGTTCGGGCAATGGGACGTCGATAGCGAACATCCTTACTTTTTCAGAGGTCGACATCAGTACCTCCACGAATTTCACGCGAGAGTTAACGTTCAACTACGGAAATCGATTTCCGGAGTGCGGAGGTACCGGCTTTGATGCAGGTGAGGACCTCGTTTTCACGCCGATATTCAACGGCGTTCTTCAACCTTCTCTGGTGGTTTTAATCGGGTCGAACAATACCACGCTCGATATCCATAGCACCGACTATGTGTATTCCATTCCGCCGTGCGTAACCAGCTTTGCGTTTCAGCTCCAGATCAATCTAAACCGCGACGATGAGTTCCTCTTCGTGGACGACGTTTCCTTGTCCACACCCGGATTTAACGCACCGCCGGTCCTTGAATGCTGGGAAACCCAGACGTACAATAGCACTTCCGGCACATGCGAAATAACCGGCACGCAGCCGCAGCCGCCTGTGGTGGAATGTTGGCAATCGACTTCGTTCAATACGACTACCTGCTCGTGGGATATTACCGGTACCCAACCACTGCAGCCAACCGCGCTGAACTGCTGGGACGATTATCAGCTCGATGGCACGCTTTGCCAATGGGTTAACATAGGCTCTCAACCCGTGCAACCACCCAACGTGAATTGCTGGGACGACTTTCAGTTCGATGCTACTGTGTGCGCTTGGGTGAATCAAGCATCACAACCTCAGCAACCTGCGTCGACCCATTGCTGGGATGTGTTTGTATTCGACGCGGCAGCGTGTCAGTGGGACAACACAGGCACCCAGCCGATACAACCCACGAACATTGCCTGCGGCTTAATAGCGGTATTCAATGAAACAACGTGCGTATGGGATTTAATTCCTACAACACCCGAGCCCACACCAACGAATTGCTGGGACGATTTCAGCTTCAATACGACCCTGTGTAGTTGGGAGAACATTGGCACCCAACCGCAAGAACCTGCAGTGGCTTGTTATGAAACGGCTGTATTCAACACAGTCACATGCTCATGGGATGTGCTCGGCACGCAGCCTGTTGCACCCACCACGGCGTGCTATGAAACGGCTACGTTCAACGCAGTCACTTGCAGTTGGGAGGTTACAGGAACGCAACCGGAGCAGCCAAGCCTCGAGTGCTGGCAATTGGCCACATTCAGCAACTCCAGCTGCACGTGGGTGGTTGCAGGGGTTCCTTTTACCATCGAGATTTCTCCTTTTGCACTATCCGATTTTGCACCTTGGTCAACTACGTTTTCACTGCTGGCAACGAACGAAGTGGCTTCCTTCGAATGGGTGTTGGACGATGTGCTCGTATCCACCAACGAAACGTTTGATCATATGTTCACCGAAGCCGGTCAGTATTCCGTTTTCGTCTCGGCCGTCAGCAGCGGTGGATGCGTTGCCACCGACATGCTTACACTTACACTACAGCCATTCGACTCTCAACTCATCATACCCAGTTGCTTTACCCCAAACTTTGATGGTATCAATGATTTGTTCGCCGTGGAGGGCGCGAACCTCTCCACGTTTGAGATGCTGATCTACAACCGCTGGGGAGAGCTGCTTTTCCAGACTAATTCCATCCAACCCGGATGGAAGGGTTTTAGCGACAATGGCTACAGTTACCCCGATGGTGTCTATGACTATAGGATCAACGCAACCGGCAAGGATGGACAGGTGTATGAACGGTCGGGGAGTGTGACGCTCATACGATGAGTTGACATTAACCGCAAAGGCGCAGAGGGACGCAAAGATTATATTAGTTTAAACTCTGCGTCTCTCTGCGCCTCTGCGGTTAAAATAAAACATCAAAACGGCGGATCATCCATTCCTCCTTCCGCATCCTCGAACAAGAAATCCGGTTCATCCAAATGCAGCTGAAGTCCGCCGTCAAGCTCAGGAAACAGGGTCCACATGGCGTGGCATTCATGCACATCTACCACCTTATTGTCTTTTACATGAAACAAGAAGCTGATATGCCAAGGAATGTTGTCTCCTTTGAAGGTAAAGGACGCTACTCC
>JBILIX010000170.1:0-5161 GCA_044368835.1 Flavobacteriales bacterium
CGAGGAATTCGTCGGGCAATTCAGGTGGTGTCAGAATATGGATAGTTGACGCGTCGAAACACCCATTTTCATTACGATAATAAATGGGCACCTGCCATTGACCAAGAGCAGCATTGAGGTAATGCGCAATACTCTCAGTCGTTTGGCCGTTGGGGCTATACCAAAAGTGTTCGTAACCATTATCGGGGGCGTGAACAATATGGTTACCATCGAACGTAACGCAGAGGAGAGCAGTGTCTGCAGGCACATCGAAGGGCTCATCAAATACGGTGATCTCAATGGTATCGCGCGAGGAACATCCACCGCCACCGCTCACTTCGACCCAATATACTCCTGCGTTTTCGATAGTAATGTTAGGGGTTACAATACCAGTACTCCATAAGTAGCCGGAGAATATTTGTGCGCCTGTTTCCAAGGTAATGCTTCCCGATGAGCAGATGGTTGTGTCATTGCCAAGGAAAATTTCGGGATCACCCACGCGAATAAGCAGCGTATCTGTTTTGGTACCATAGCATAGATCGGTCGATGTGCACATTAAGTAAACAATACCGGCGTTTTCAAAACTCACATTCACTTCTGTCGACGAAAGCTCCGTGAGCGATGCGTTCCCGGAGAGGGTCCATACGTTGTTGCCGCAGTTTGCGGTGTAAGTCAATCCGGTGGCAAACTCGCAGACTTCACTGAGTCCGGTGATTTGTGGTCCGGAGCGCTCGGGTGACACAGCGAGAACGTTATTCAACCCATAATAAATAGACATCGGAAGATCAATTGCATCGGTTTCAAACGCACACCCGAGGCCCCCGATGTTGGGCTGATGAATGACATCGAGATGGACGCCACCGGCTTGTGCAACATAGAGTTTTCCATCGGGTCCGCCTTGAATTGCCCCAAGGGCAAAAGGAGTATTGGAAACACCCACAACTTGTAGGCTGTTGGAAATAAGAAAGTCGTTGCCCGAAGACAAATCAACTTGATAAATAGTATAGGAATACTCGTTGCAGTAATACAATTTAGAACCGTCCGGTGAGAATGCTACGCCGTAGCCGCCAACAGCAGAATTTGCAACATTCGTCAACGGATATGAATCAATGAAAGTTCCCGTTTCATTGTCGAAATCAAAAAGGGCCATGCCGGAGTAGGAGGTGACGGCAATTTTGTTTCCTTGAGACGAAGCGGCAAGATATCCCAGGAAAGATGTGGCTGTTTGTGGTGGTGAGGTTATTTCGGATATAACCGGAGGTGAAATGCCCGTGTCGGTGAGCAGATAGCTGTAAAATGCACCGCTTAGCCAATCTTGACAAATGATCCAAATGTCGCGACCGTTGCAATGCCTCACTGCGGTTTGACGCTCGTGAGCAACAGGAAGCAATTCGATATAATCGGAGACTACCCCACCAAGGCCGTTATTCTCGTTCATGTCTACAATCACGTATGCGAAACCGAGGCCATAGGTTTCACCAAAAAAATCTCCGAAATTTGCCGCGGTAAACACGTAGTAGCGGTTTGCGTTGCCGGGATCGGGAACGATTTGAACTCCCTGAGATGAAGAGTACCCTGCCTCGAGATTTTGGTAGAACGGCTCATAGAGTCGGTTGTAAATGTTTTGGCCATCGCAATAGAAAAGCAAGTCGCCGTTTTGGTCGGAAATGGTTGCCATTCCTTCAATGCTTGCCAAACCAATAACATCCGAACCAGGCGCCTGCGTAACGGTTGTGACCTCTGGAACTCCCGAGCTGAAGTCTAATCTTATACCGTCAAACAAACCGAAAATCCAATTGTTATCCGCTCGCCCCGAGCATGCCCCAATGCCGAAGTAATCCAATTCGGATGTATCCATGCAAATGCCGTTACCGGTAACCAGGTAGATTTGATGGAATCCTGCGGTCGAGAACAGCGTTTGATAAGTGGGTCCTGCTGCTGTGAGTACCCCATCAACATACCACTCAAACTCCGTTGCTCCGGGCGATGTTGCAACGAATGTAATTTCTTCATCCAAGTCGGCGTAGTTGGGAGACATGGTGAATGCCGCTGGTGGGCTGCAGCCTATGGTTAGCAGAAGGCTATCGTGCTGCTGGCATGCGCCATTCAGACCCGAAACCGTTAAGATGAGCCATGCATTGCCGACGAGATTGACGGGAAAGGTATAGGTCAACTCAGATGCGGTGCCAATGACTTCTCCGTTGAGCTGCCAGGTATAATTGACCGGAATGTTTGCCGGTGTATTCTGATTGAAAAATACCGGTTGGCCGGCTAGAATTTCTTCGCTCTCCGTAACAATCTGGACTATACCAATTCCGCAAGAGTTCACGCATCCATTGGATTCGAGCAGGCTTGTCCTTTGTTCGTTAAGCGCCACTTGCATGCGTTCAATTTGACCCGCCGAGAAATGTGTCTGGCAGCTTTGCGAGCCGTAATCCATGAAATTTTCAATCAAATCGAATTGATCGCCCAGACCGCCGAGAGCGGTGGATCGAAAGGGATTGTTCTCGGAGTTGTCATCATCATCCGAATCGCACGAGTTCTCGGCATCGCTGCACAGCAATGCATTGGTGCTTTGATCCGGCGGAGTGTCACAAACCAGGTCTCCTTCCAAGGTGCAATCGCCATTGCTGCAGCCGGCTTCGAAGGTGTGATAAAGCCCGAGGTAATGACCAACCTCGTGTATATGAACCTTGCTGAAGTTTGCATTCGCGCCAAACCATCGTGCTTCATTCACGATACCGTCTTCTGGTAATCCGTGGGCATAGGGCAACGTGGCATAGCCTGCCACAGCGCTCCCCATCGATACGGAGTAGATTTCGCCTACCAGCCAGATATTGAGGTAACGTTCGGGGTCCCAACGAATGGTATTCTTCAGATTGATATCATCGGTTTCTATTGTGAAAAAAGAGAAATTGTTGATCTCACGATTGATACCGTTGGTTGGCATGCCGTCAGGGTCTTGCTGAGCCAGACAAAATCGGATATGCGTATCGGCGCCATCAGCAGAAGCATAATCACCGGTATTTGCAAAGGCATCATTCAAATGCTGTATTCCCTGCGCGACCATTTCATCACTAATATTCTCCTCTCCGAAGTTGTGCATGATATGCACTACAACAGAAATGTACTGATTTTCTTCGCGATTTCGGCGATTAGCATCGGCGAACCGTATGGTATTATTCATGGCTCTTTCCTTTTCTGCTAGAAAAGGGTATAAACCCATGAGATGGGTTTTAATACCATCACCGGCGCAGAGTCTTTCGGTTTTTTTAGTGAGGTGGTGCGATGATGTATCGCTGGTTTTTTGCACCTTGATTTGTGCCAGGGGCACAAGGCACAATGAAACACAAATGAAGCAGAGGATTAATTTCATACGGTTTCGGGATTTTAGTACCGTATGAAAGTGATGTTTATTCAGCCATTCACCAAATAATCCGTATTAAATCTCTTTTTGAAACAGGAAGATTTCGACGAACGTCAAGTAGCTATCGTTCGCACGAGTTGATGTTCGCATAAAAACGAGTCATCCGAGTTATGGAATGCGCTCTTAATCCCTTCAATCCTCTCTCACGGTACTTCCACCCAATCGCCGTGTTCTTTAATGAGGGAAATGAGTTCCTCCACGGCTTGTTCTTCAGGAACGTTTTTCTTGACGACGTTCTTCTCTTTGTACAGAGTGATTTTACCGGGACCTGTTCCAACGTATCCGTAATCGGCATCGGCCATTTCGCCGGGACCATTCACGATGCAGCCCATGATGCCAATCTTCACGCCTTTCAAATGCGAGGTGCGTGAGCGAATCTTGGCGGTGGTTTCTTGTAAGTCGAACAAGGTGCGTCCGCAACTAGGGCACGAGATGTATTCTGTTTTCGAGATGCGCGTGCGTGTGGCCTGCAGTATTCCAAACGCAGTGCTATTCACACGTTGCATCGGTATTTCAGCTGCTGAGATGAAAACGCCATCGCCCAATCCGTCGATGAGCAATGCACCCAAGTCGGTAGCGCTGGATAGCATGAATTGATCTTCGTTCAAACCGCTGTAGCTGCGCCAGGCAATGACAGGTGTATCACAACCGGCGTTCATCAGCGTAAAGAATGCAGCACGCTGCTCGGCCATGCCGTGCGCGTGTGAAGTGGTAAGCACCAACACGAGGTGGTTGTGTTTCTTGATGTCCGCTATGCGCGCTTCGGTGAGATCACTCAACGATGCATGCACAAAAACGGCGTCGGCTTGGGGCAGGTTGTGCAACTCATCGATGGCGATGAGCGGATAGCAGCGGTCTTTCGCGGAATGCTTTTCCCACGTTGCACGATTGAAGATGAGTCCAAGTGTTCCCGGTATTTCAAAGTCTACTGCTTTAGAGCCGCAATAGATATAGTCACACGCCATGTCGGTGAGATTCCACTTGTCAAGCGGCACAGAATAGTTACAGCCTACGGCGAACAAACTCGCTGCAGTGATTTCATCGCGATGCGAGAAATCCATCATCACACGCGGCACGTTTTTACCACCGACATTCAACACTGTGTCGCTGTGACGGCGCGTGTATTCAAAAGGGTTTACGGGTGAAGCAACTTCTGCAATGGGGGCATGTTCGGCACGCTTCTCATAGCGCTCAGCCAGCATGCGTGCCACGGGGATTTCTGCCTCCGGCGCTTCGGTGAGCGACACGCGAATGGTGTCGCCAAGGCCGTCTTCGAGCAAAGTACCAATACCTACCGCGCTTTTAATGCGACCGTCTTCACCATCGCCGGCTTCCGTTACACCCAGGTGCAGCGGATAGTTCATACCGGCATCCATCATGTGATTTACAAGTAAACGGTAGGCTTGCACCATTACTTGCGCATTGCTGGCTTTCATCGAAATCACGATCTCGTGGAAGTCATGATCTCTGCATATGCGCAAAAACTCCATGGCGCTTTCCACCATTCCCAGCGGCGTATCGCCATAGCGGGAGAGGATTCGGTCACTTAACGAACCGTGATTGGTGCCAATGCGCATCGCAGTTTTGTGTTGCTTGCACAAGAGCACCAGTGGAGTGAATCGTTCGCGTATGCGCTCCAATTCTGCCGTGTAGGTTTCGTCGGTATACTCTATTTCTTCGAACTTCTTTTTGTCGGCGTAATTACCCGGATTCACCCTCACTTTTTCGACAATACCCGCCGCTATTTCTGCGGCG
>JBILIX010000171.1:0-5127 GCA_044368835.1 Flavobacteriales bacterium
TTTTGTGCGTATGCCGTTTTCGAGCAATGCGTCGAGGGTCTTTAAAACATCACGCAAAACATCCCGCCGTGTAATGTCTGCAAATCGTTTTGCATCGAGTGTGTCGAGACTGAGATTCACAGAGTGGATGTTCAGTTTCTTCAGCAGAGGCACATATGGAGCCGTGAGCACACCGTTGGTTGTAAGCGTAATGGAATCGAAAAGATTGCTTTCGGCAACACGCGTGAGCAATGCGTCGAAGTTGCGCCGCATGAATGGTTCGCCCCCTGTGAAGCGCAGCTTTCGTACGCCAAGAGCCGAAAACACCGGAAGCAATATTTCTATTTCCTCATACGAAAGGAGCTCGTCGCGCTTGAGCCATTCAAGACCCGAGGAGGGCATGCAATAGTGGCAACGCAAATTGCAGCGATCGGTAATCGCCAAACGCAAGTAATCGATGGTTCGCCCGTGGCTGTCTTTCACTGCTCGCTTCTTTTGTTGGGCAATTTACGCGTTACTGCATTGCCGACTGCCGCTTACCACTGCCTTTTAGGAGATTTCTAAATCCGTCAAAAAACTCATCAAACGAATCGAAGTCTTCGCGGTAGATGATACCCACCCCTTGCGTATAGGGCGACTGCTGCAGTGTGTTGGCACGGAAGTCATTGCTCTCGTTGTACATCACAAGTCTGATTTTACCCTCCGGAGTTATCTTGTATTCGATGCGAATATCACCTATGATATTGGTGGCATTCTGGTTGGCAGTTGAAGCGCCGTTGTTGCGTGAAACCCCGAAGTTGCTGCTGAGCGAAAGCCTCTCGTTGAAGAGCTGAGTACCCAAGGCCAATGCAATTTCTTCGTTGCTGATGTCGTCGCCTGGGCTGTAATTGAAACCGAGGTTGAAGTCGTCGCTGATTTGGCTCAGCCATGATGAGATTTGGCTGGAGAGAAACTCCGTGCCGTTGGCAGCAATGGCACTGGTGCTGCTGTGGTCGGCCGTTACATTGGGTGGGCTAATGAATCTGCGCATAGCCAGCAAAGCAAAAGCCTGACGGTTGCGCTCCTGATCGGTACTGATTACTGCGTTCACACGGCTTTTGGTTACTTGGTCGACCGTAGGCAAGTCGATGGAAAAGTCGATTCCCGGGCTAAAAATCTTTCCGGTCATGTTCATGCCAAGTACCACCGGCACTCGCTGTCCGTTTTGAAAAGCGGGGTCTTGTATGAGGTCATAGAGAGAGGCTGAGTTTTCGTAAGTTGCCTGTATATCCATCTCGCCACCAAACGGATCACCAAACCACGAAATGGTTCCTCCGGGTTTTATCTTAAAGGGTTTATTGATAAGGTTTTTCAGCGTGAAATTGTAGCTGCCCTTGGTAATTTCAATGCCGCCATACATGTTGAATGTAGCGAGGTTATTGATATTCATTTGAAGGTTTCCAATGCCAGAACCCTGTATCAAATCGCCCACGCTTTCATCAAAAATGATTTTAAATTCTGCTTCGGGTGTGATTTCCAATTGCAGGTTCAATTTGATTCCTGATAGGTTGAGAGGTTCAGTCTTCTCGGTAGTATCCTTGGGTGAAGTAAATCGAATGAAGTTCTCAAACTCTTGCTCACTGCTTGTGCCCATAGGCATGGCAATCGTAGTTCCTTTTTCACTGCGAAGTGCGATGTCGAATTCCAGATTGGAGTCGTAACCATAAATGCTCACATTGCCTGTTGTATAGGCCTGTCCATAATAGAGCGAGTTTTGTTCTTCTACTGTATTCATAGTGAGCATGGGTTGTTCCATGTCAATCAATAAGTCGAAGTTCCAATCAGCGAAGTTGTTGTGTAGCATCTGACCCGTTAAGAAACCGGATTTTCCTTTCTCGTCCTGAATCGGAATGTGGTCAAACGTGAACATGTCGGGATAAACCCCGATTCGGTTCTGAATATAATATTTGGTGTTGAGGTAATACACATAAACGGAAGCGTCTTTGAGCAACGCGTCGGCCCTGAGTTGGGGGGCGGCAGGAGTACCTGTAATGGCTATGGTTCCGCTCGCCAAGCCTTGAATGTCGAGTATTTCAGGTCCCAAAAACGCGTTGATAAAATCGAGGTTCAGCTGATTAATGGTTGCTGTTAAATCGAGTGGACTCTTTTCGTTCTTCGGACGATAGTATCCCGCAAATGTGAGCGGAGTATAACGATTGAGGCCAAACGAACCGTTCCCGTCTTTCTCCAGTTTTCCATCAATTCGCAGTTCATCCTTTCTGGGGTCCCAAATGGAAAGCGCCGACAAATCGCCAAACTCGCGCTCATTGAGGATGAATCCAACGATTGAGAGGTCGCTGGTTAGAATAACTTCATGGTAGGGATCGCGAATGCTCACTGTCGCATTCAACTGCCCTTGAAACTGATAGTCTTCGCCTAGGAAAACGTTGAGGTTTGATAGATCAAATGCTTGGACATCAATCATTACAGCACTTGAGTCGGAGTCGTATACCGTTCCGCTCAATCGAATTTCTTGCTGCATATTTCGAATGTAGACTTCATCGAGAACGATGAGAGAACTGTCGATACTCACGCGCGCGCCTTGGCTGAAATTCCAGCGCTCCTTTTCAAGCGTAAACGAGCTATTGTCGAACACGAACTCAAACGAATTCAAATCTCGAATGGCGAGTTTACCGTTGATGTCCCCTTCAAATTGGCGATTGCCATTGTTCCAACTCAATGCCGTGTAGAGTGTGTCTTTGAGCGTTCGCCCATCGAGGGCAATGTCGCGAAACAGAATATCGGACGCATTCAGCAAGTCGCAAGTGGCAGTTACATAGAACGATTCGTCGGGGTGCTGCACGTCGAAAGTAAGGCCTTCAATTTCGTTGCTCTTATATACAATCGAGGGGCTTGAAACGGTGGTCTGAAAAAAGGAGTCAGGTTCATTGAGCTCGAGGCTGATGCGCGTGCCGGGAGCAATTTTTAGATCGGGCACATACACATTGGTGATCTGTGAGATATCATACAGTTGGGCCTCGAGCGTAAAGTGTTGGGTTTTGTGTTCGCGCACGGTTGGTTTGAACGACGGAAAAATACGCGATGCAATTTCTACCAGGGAACTGGGAATCTCGGAGAGTTTATAGTCACCGCGCATTTCTGCAAACGCAATATCCGATTGTAAGGTAATGGTCGGAACACCGGTGCGTTGCGAATGAACATTCAAACGATTCAAATAGTAATCATTGTTCATCGCACAATAGGTGAGGTCACGAATCAAAATGTCACCCTCAAATTTCTCAAATTCCAACCCTACGCTGTGTATTTGAATATCGCCGCTCAATGCGCTGTACTGGTATTTTTCAAGGATGTTCAGTTCTTCGAGATTGGCATGTTGAATACGCGTATCGAAATCGAGCAAGGGTTGGTCTTGCGCAAAATCAATGGTGCCGTCGAAGTTCATGACAAGGTTGGGGTCGTCAATGTCGATGTTTCCGCTGAATGCCCGATGCTGGAAATTGCCGGAGGCTTGAATGTTATGGTAGGCATAGTCGTTCACATTCAATTCTTCAATCGTTCCATCGAAAGTTGCATTCACCTTTTTCAATTCAAGTCCCGATCCTTCCACATTGATGAGGCAGCTAATAGGTCCGAGGGTTTGGGATTGGTAAAATGTACCCAAATCAAATTGCTGAAGGTTGACCGTGCCGGCATACCGATAGTCATTGAGCTTGCTGTCTTCTTTCAGTGAAACGTCGGCACGCACATTTCCAATAGCGGTAGTGACCGTTCCGTAGGTTACGAAGTCGCTGATGAAGCCCGTAAAATCTCCTTTGTAGGTTATCTGGCCCAAATAGGCAATGTTGTCGGGCAATTCAACAAACGACTTTCCGTCGAAAGGGGGAATAGGTATCTCTTCGAGCTCTTGCTTGTTGGTGGTGAGCTCGTCGATATCGAGGTTGATGTAGGTTTGATCGATATCGGGCAGGCCTTCCATATCCACATTGCCCTTGAAACGGCTGTTGTCATTGAATTGCAACTCCAGATTACGTCCTTTCAGATTGGCCACCGTTCCCTTCACCGTTCCATTGATGGAAATTGCCTGATCCATTCCTTTCAGTTCGGGGGCAAAGTAACTGAGGTCGTTCAAGTTGATGCGAGCATTCTGAAAGGTATGCAGCATCGGGACTTTGGTTTCGAACGAATCCAAGTCGTCAATCGATTGCACCGTAAAACTCAGGTTGCCCTTTACAGCGCTTGTGCCGGCTATCAGGTTAATACTGTCCATGCGCACTTCGTTGCCGGTAAGGGTCAATTCCTGCGAAAACTCTTCAAGCCGGAATCCACTGACCTCGTCCGTGGCCAGGTGAGATACGAAGGCGTGTGTGCTATCGCCTTCCATGCGGAAATCGTTTACTTCAAGCTCAATGCGCTTTAATTGCAAATGATTCCAGTCGATTCCAAATGTGGTGTCTACGTCGCGGTGCTCGTTGATGTAGTTGAAACGACCGTTGTGCAGATGGAGATGATTGAGTGCGATGAACGTCTCGGATTGAGTGGTGTCGCCGCTATCGAAATAATCTACCAGGAAGTAATAATTCAGCAGACTGTCTTGGCTGTGTCTTACCAAGTTGAAATAGGGCGAGTAAAGGTCGAGTCTGTTCACCACCAGCTTGCCGCTTACTTTGTCGTAGGAGTAATTGGCGGCATCAAGCGATGCCACATACACCAAGGAGTCGCCGCGCTGGTCTTCAATGTAAATTTCTGTAGCATGCAGTTTCGCCCAAATGTCGATGCTCACTTTTCCAATGGAAACGTTGGTGTTCCATTCCTTCGAGAGGTAGTCGCTCAGTCGATGCGCAAGCCACGTTTGCACCGCAGGTAGCTGCAATGCAAAATAACCACTGAACATCAAGGTCACAAGACCTATAAAGATGTATTGGGCTATGCGTATTCTCTTGCGTCGTTTCGACATGTACAACCGCGTAAAATAAGGTCGTCGCGAGGTTGCAAATTAACGCGATAGCAGAGATATTAACAGGCGGTTTTGATTTCTTTATGTATGTCAATCGTCAGCGTCGAGCTCCAAATCACTCAACTCAATTTCGATGGAGCGCGTGCTGATGAAGAGTTCCCAAAGTGATAAAATCAAGGAAATAGCAAAAAGCA
>JBILIX010000172.1:0-5103 GCA_044368835.1 Flavobacteriales bacterium
TTGCCATACGGTTGATTGTCGACACGCTGACGCTTCTCTTCCTTTACAACTTCGCGCTGTGTTTCGATACCTGCCATTTCAACTTTTGCGTGCAGCATACGCTCGCTTTCGAGCCAGAGTCCCAACTCGAGTTGATTGCTCGGCAGCAATTCGTAGTAGAAGGTGCGATCCTGTGAAGTATTCGCGTTGAGCGCACCGCCTGCATTTTCAACAAACTTCGCGTATTGCCCTCGGCCGATGTTTTCCGAACCTTCGAAAAGCAAGTGTTCGAAAAAGTGGGCCATACCTGAGCGACCTACTGTTTCGTTTTTGGATCCCACATGATACATTACCGTTACCGCAGTAATGGGCGTGCTGTGATCTTCGTGCAGGATTACATGTAAGCCGTTGTTGAGTGTGTACTCTTCAAAGCGGATGTTTTGAGCTTGAGTTGTTGCCGACAAAGCCAAAGCAACAACCAGTGGAATTCCGTAGATGAATTTCATATTCAGAGATTTGTGGCGGCCAAATTAGGATAAAGCATCCACAAACACCCCCATCGTTGATGAATCGTTGAATACTTGAATATTCCGACGATTGGATTCAAATCAATTGATTCGTTTTCCCGCTCTACCTTGCGCCGACAAAACGGAGCTATGAGTATTTTGGACATTTCACGCGCCATCACCTGCAGCGAGGCAGTTGCATTTGTGCAATCGGGGCAACAGATTGCGATTTCAGAAGATGCGAAAGCACGATTAAAAACCGTTCGCGATTACCTCGACGACAAATCGCAGCGGCTCAACACACCCATATATGGTGTGAATACCGGTTTCGGTTCCCTTTGCAACACCATCATTGCACACGACGACTTGAGCAAGCTTCAGGAGAACCTTCTGCTCTCGCATGCATGTGGCATGGGTGATGAAGTTCCACAGCACCTAGTAAAACTGATGCTTCTGCTAAAAATCCGTGGCGTGTTGTACGGCAATAGCGGCGTTCAGCCAAGTACCGTGGAGTTGATGGCTCAACTCTACAATCACGGAATAGTACCCGTGGTGTATGCGCAGGGTTCTTTGGGTGCCAGCGGCGATTTGGCGCCACTCTCCCACTTGTGTTTGCCCTTGATTGGCCATGGAGAGGTGCATTATAAAGGACAAAAGATGCCTTCTAGCCAGGCGCTGGAAGCATGCGGATTAAGCAAGGTAACATTGAGCAGCAAAGAAGGGTTGGCGCTTATCAACGGCACGCAATTCATGAGTGCGTATGCTACTTGGTGTGTTGCTGAAGGCGAGCGATTGATGGAGCGCTCGTTGTCGATTGCAGCGCTTTCGCTCGACGCTTATGACGGGCGAATAGAGCCCTTCAATGAAATGTTGCACGCCGTACGTCCGCACGCGGGCCAGCAATATGTGGCTTCGCGCATGCGCGTCCTGCTTGAGGGAAGCGCCATAGCAGCGCAGTCGAAAAGCCATGTTCAGGACCCCTATAGTTTTCGCTGCATACCCCAGGTATTAGGAGCAAGCTTTGATGCTCTTTCGCATGTAAAACGAGTAACCGAAACCGAACTGAACTCCGTTACGGATAATCCGCTCATTTTCATGGAGGCCGATTGCGTCATTTCAGGCGGTAATTTCCATGGACAGCCACTTGCTCTGGTGCTCGATTTTTTGGCAATTGCATTGGCTGAAGTTGGCAGTATATCCGAGCGTCGCACATACAAGTTAATCGGTGGTCAACGTGGGCTTCCCGCCTACCTCGCGCCCGATGCAGGCCTCAACAGCGGTTATATGATACCACAATACACCGCCGCGAGCATTGTATCACAAAACAAACAGCTTTGCACACCCTCGAGCGTCGATAGCATTGACAGCAGCAACGGACAAGAAGACCACGTTAGCATGGGTGCAAACTCAGCCACGAAATGTTTGAAGGTACTCGACAATCTGAAGAAAATTCTTGGTATAGAATGGCTCACTGCTGCTCAGGCACTCGATTTACGTCGCCCCATGCAAAGCTCGAAAGCCATTGAAACGATACACAACGAGTTGCGCGGGGCTGTTGCATTTCATGCTACCGATGTGTATCAATCGGAACGCATGCACAAAGCAGCTGACATGGTGTAGCGAGGGTTACTTGCCCGAGCCTTTGAGCACAATGGCTATCGTATAGAAGAGAATTTTGAAGTCCATGGCCAGCGACATGTTTTCGATGTAGAGTACATCGTATTTGAGTCGTTGAATCATTTGATCCACATTTTCAGCGTAGCCATATTTTACCTGCCCCCAAGAAGTAATACCCGGCCGCACGCGATGCAAGTGCCTGTAGTGAGGTGCACGTTCCATGATGAGGTCTATAAAATAACGGCGCTCCGGTCGGGGACCTACCAGCGACATCTCACCCTTCAACACATTGTAGAATTGGGGCAGTTCATCCATTCGGGTTTTCCTTAAAAAACGACCAACGCCGGTAACCCTGCTATCGAATGTAGAACTCAACTGCGGGCCATTTGCTTCAGCATTGGCGACCATTGTCCGAAACTTGAAAATGCGAAACGGTTTGCCATGCCTTCCAATTCGTTCTTGAGAATAAAGCACCGGACCGGTGGATGTAAAACGAATAGCAGCGGCAATGGCGAGCAGAAAAGGCGACAAAATGATGATTGCAAAAATGGAGACCGCAATATCCAGAAACCGCTTCACCGAAAATTGCCATTGCGGCATTATTTCATGGTTCACGCGAATGAGCGGCACACCATAAATACTATTCATTTTCACCGAACCGCTGAGTATGTCGAACATATCGGGAATGATGCTTATCTGAACTTCCCAACCCTCGAGCAAATGCAGGATGCTCTGCAAGTCTTTATGGTCGCCACTTTCAACTGCTATGATTATTTCCTCGATGTCGTGAAGTTCAATGAGTCGAGGCAAATCATAGTACTTTCCCAGCAGTGGAATGTGTTTGGCCAGCAGATTATCCTGACCATTCACACGCACGAAGCCAACAAAATTGTAGCCCGGCGATTTCTTCATTGCGCTAATCTCTTCGTAGAGACTGAGGGCACGGTCGTACCCCCCCACAATAATCGTATTAAAGCCAATCTCCCCCTTGTGAACGCGCGCCACTGTGCGCGATGTCAATATCAAACGAAGGAGTAACGTGAACAGAAAATGCGATGAAAGAAGCGCTAAAAAGGACTTGTAGTAGTGCTGATAGTACTTTATTTCATCGTCGAGTAAGAGCACAAAAAAGATGATGAGCACACCGATGATGGTAGCCATTGACACTTGTGCCAGCTCCTTCAATCGGTGCCGTCTGAAAACATCCGAGTAGTGACCACTCAACCCATACAAAAGCACCCAGAAGAGTGGAACAATGGTTAATCCAAGGAAGAAATTCGTATCAAAGTCAAGCCTGACAGCACCTCCAAACTTGAACGGTTCCAAGTACACCTTTCTGTATACATAGAGCACTGTCCAGGCAGCAGCAGCGGCCACCAAATCGGCCACCACATACTTTGCTATTTGACGCGTATTATTCACTACCCTATTTCACAATTTTGATGTCGTCAATGAATATCAAGGGCACTGCTGCCTCTTCGCGCGTGCATTCCACATAAAGACGAAAACCATCGGCACTCGGATATTGCGATGCGATCATTCCCAAATCCATGTATATCTTATTCCACTGAGGTTGGTCAAGCCCTGTTGCTTGAGTGGGAGTTAAAAAGAGAACGGGAAGCTTCGTAGAATTCCCATCTTGAACCACATAAACACCTACTACAAACGTGTTGTTGCAGCTGTAGTCCATCTCCATAAACGCAACGTTACCAGCCGTAAGAGCGATGTTATTCTCATCCAAATAACTAATCAAACCGGATGCAGCGGGAAGGCTCATACGCACGCAGCGCACTCCGGAAGCTGCCAATAACGGATCATTCAGCAATTCCATAGTCCCGTCGTTCGAAGATGTGGCCGCAAATGAATTGCCCGCTTCAAAATTTCGGGTAGCATCGATCAATGCACTGCTTAGGTAGTAGAATCTGGGATTCAATCGATACGTTTCACCCGGCACCACATTGATGGTGGTGTCGTAACTTGTGTAGAAAGGGTAGCGAATTCGACTTGTTCCCATTCCATTATTCTTAATGCCCGGAAATATGGTAATGGTTTGAGAGCCTCTTTGGAGCAGCGGCAGCGATACGGGGGTGTCAACTACACCTAAAATATTCCCATCCGCATAACACCAGAGCTCAGAAATACCCTCGCTGTTGCTGCCTTGTATACTTTGTGATGTGAAGGAGAAGGAATCGGCTTGTATATATGCCGGAAACACGTCGTCATCAGAACGATTGCAGCCCACTGCAAAAACAACAACATACATCCATCTGGCAAGCCGCATATAACTCTGCAAGTTCTTTAAAAGGTTGGCAAATTAAGGTATGCGCAACGAAGCGCCGATGAATAACCCCGTAAAATCGAAAAAATTGCGGTTGTTAAAAACTTGAGGGTCGACCTAGTTAAAATCCTTCGGGGGTTGAACTTCAGGGTCTTGAATTAATACGTGCTGCGCCATTTTCTCAAGCACTTGAAGAGCCACCTCCAAGGCACGCGTGCCATCTTGCAGGGAAACAACCGGAAAGTCATTATTATGGATGCAAGCTGCCAGCGACTCCAACTCATCGCGAATAGCATTGGAAGCCGGTATAGACGGTTTATCAAACAATATCTCCTTGTGTCCGCGGTCGCCTCCTAAATCGATTGTGACCGAGAATGGATCCGGTTCTCCTTCAATTTCCTTCATCCTTACAATCTCAGCCTCCTTTTGAAGGAAGTCGACCGATATATAGGCGTCCTTCTGGAAGAATCGCGATTTCCGCATACTTTTCAAAGAAATTCGACTGGCGGTTAGATTGGCCACACAACCATTATCAAGTTCGATGCGCGCATTGGCAATATCAGGCGTGTCGCTCAGCACAGCCACTCCACTCGCCGAAATGCGTCGTGCATTGGCCCCCGTTACGGAAAGGATGATGTCAATATCATGGATCATCAAATCGAGCACAACGGAAACGTCGGTGCCACGCGGGTTAAACTGGGCCAAGCGGTGCGTTTCAATAAA
>JBILIX010000173.1:0-5102 GCA_044368835.1 Flavobacteriales bacterium
ATTCAACTTTACAGCTATTGCAGCAAACTTACCTGCCAGCGCAGCCATGATGGGTAATACGGTTGTTTGGAAACCATCCGACACACAGGTATACAGTGCGCATGTCATTATGGAACTTTTCCGTGAAGCAGGTTTGCCTGACGGCGTTATAAATATGATCACTGTAGAAGGAAAAGATGCAGGTGATGTGATTTTCAGTCACCCCGATTTCGCTGGCCTTCATTTCACGGGATCAACCGGCGTGTTCAAACACTTGTGGAAGGAAATCGGAACGAATATAGAGAAATACAAGACCTATCCGCGCATTGTGGGCGAAACAGGAGGGAAGGACTTCGTCATCGCACACCCATCCGCCAATCCGAATGAAGTTGCTACAGCACTTACACGAGGTGCTTTCGAGTTTCAAGGACAAAAGTGCAGCGCGGCAAGCCGAGGCTACATTGCAAAGTCGCTGTGGCCTGCAGTAAAAGAACGTTTGATTCAAGATGGTGCAACCATGAAGATGGGAACACCGGAAGATTTCGGCAACTTTGTTAATGCAGTGATCGACAAGCGCGCATTCGACAAAATCAAAGGATATATTGAGTACATAAAATCGCAACCCGATGTTGAGATTATCACCGGGGGCAATTGCGACGACAGTGTAGGCTACTTTGTGGAGCCAACCATTGCAGTTACTACCAATCCGAAGTTCCGCACGATGTGTGAAGAGATCTTTGGTCCGGTGCTTACCCTGTTTGTCTATGACGATGCGCAATGGGCTGAGACCTTGCATCTCATCAACGAGACGAGTGAGTATGCGCTCACAGGAGCCATCCTCTCGCACGACCGCTATGCCATCGAACAGGCAACGCGCGTTCTCGAAGGTGCATGCGGAAACTTATACATCAACGACAAACCAACCGGAGCGGTGGTAGGTCAGCAGCCATTTGGCGGCGCTCGCGCAAGCGGCACCAACGACAAGGCGGGAAGCTACCTGAATCTGTTGCGTTGGGTTTCACCACGTACGATTAAAGAGACGTTTGTTTCGCCGGTTGATTACAGGTATCCGTTTTTGGGTTAGTGGCGAGTGGCGAGTGGTCGTGTAAATTCATTGTTGTAAGATGAAGTTTTACTTTATGAGAATAAAGTTGTTATCCGTTTTAATGTTCATTGCGACGGGAATTGTTGCGCAAGTCCCGGCGTTGATTCCTTATCAAGCGGTGGCCCGCGATGGTGCAGTTTCCACAAACTATATGACAACAAGACTCAAAATGACGTTTAAGAATGGACACTGAATTCAAAACCTTTATTGACCATTTTTCTACTAACTACCAGCTAAGTGATAATTCAAAAGCAGAAATATGTAATCATTTATCTATTCTGCATTTGGACAAAAAACACGTGCTTATAAAAGAGAATCATCGACACGACTTTGCTTATTTTGTAGTAAAGGGTGCTGTGAGAAGTTACTATCTGAAAGATGGTGTAGAAGTCAATACTTGGTTTGCTTTGGAAAACGATATGGCTGGTTCATTGCACAACTTTAAGGACAATCCATCGAGAGAAACACTGGAGTTAGTTGAGAGTAGTTCTCTAATTTCAATTAATCTGAAAGAGATAAAGGCATTAATGTTACACAACATCCAAATTGCCCACTTCGTAAATGCTGTAATAGAGGAATATGCTTTTTTTTTAGAGGACAAGATTTACTTTTCGCAAATGATGAGTTCAATCGATAAATATTTAATCCTCCTTGACAAAGAGCCACAAATTTTCCAGCGAATCCCGTTAACATACATTGCTTCCTATATTGGGATATCCAGAGAAACACTTAGCCGTTTGAGAGCAAAATGATTTTGTGACATTTGTCAAATGAATTCATTTATCAGCATTGGCATTTTGCACCCTCAAAATGACAGCAATGATGAATGACTCAACTCCTAACAACAGACTGTTGTCCATAGACCTTGCCAGGGGCTTGGCTGTGTTTTTTATGATTGCTGTGCATACCTTGGAGGTGTTTGCAAGTCCGGAAGTAAAAAACTCAGTTTTCGGACAAATCATAGAATTCCTAGGTGGACCACCGGCCGCTCCCGTTTTTATGACTTTGATGGGGTTTTCTTTTATCTATTCAAGGAAATCTGAATTGAAGCCAAGATTAATACGAGGCTTTAAAATTTTTTTAGCAGGATACCTATTAAATATCTTAAGAGGTGTAATACCATTTGCTCTTTCTAATTATCTGCAAATGGCTGTTGTAGAAAAATTGCCATTAGAAAAATTGAACGCGCACACAATTTTTACAATAGTTGACATTTTACAATTTGCTGGAATTGCATGTATGATTATGGCTCTAATTCAGGAGTTCAAAATCAACAGGTATATCATATTATTCGTTGCATTCTTGATTAGCATGCTTTCGCCTTTTCTCTGGGGATTAAGCGTTAACGTTCCTTTTGTAGATCAAGTTTTAGAACTGTTTTGGGGAGATCAGCCCATTGAATTTAGCTTTATCGAAAACAAAATTGCTTTCCCTGTATTTCCTTGGCTATCCTTTCCTCTGTTGGGTATGTTTCTTGGCGACTCAATGAAAAACTCAAAAGACCAGGGTATGACTTTTAAATACTTCGGAATAACTGGCACTCTGGTTTTGTTGTTTGGAGTTGTCATTTCGTATTCAAATATAGATTATCATTTCAACGACTATTACCATAGCAGACAAGGTGGTATGCTATCTATGGGTGGCTTTGTAATCCTTTGGATGTACATAGTCAATATTGTAATCGACATGTTTGCTATGAACCGGCTTTTTGAACTGCTTTTTAAGTGGAGCAAAGGGGTTACAAACATTTATTTTGCCCAATGGATTTTTATTATTTGGAGCATTGGTTTATTCGGTATAAACGAAAGCTCCTACGCCACAGTTGTCTTGTTAATTTTGATATTCACGTTTGTATCACATTTTGCAAACGAGTTCATAAGTAAATTAAAGTACACTAAAACAATCTAATTGTGAATGTATGTGATGACGGTAAGAGCCACTGTATCGAACATTTTCAACTCAAAAGGCTGGGTTTTTTGTTCAAATGACAGTTTAGTGGTAGCTGAAACATTGGTTCTTAGACTACTGTCTAGTTATTAAAATCACCAACTTCTAGACCCCTCCAAACGACATGCGGAAGCTTAAATGACAACACAAGAAACAATGAGCGAGGACGATTTTATGCTGATATTTAGCTACCTGATTTTCGGATTGACGCTTGGTGTTTTGACCCTTAGAAGTAAAAACCGACTAAAAACGCTGACTATAAATTTGATAGTGTCGGGACTATATAGTGGACTTTTCTTTTACAACTTGACATTCAATAGTTCAGAAGGTTCGGCACTTGTATGGCTCATGTCTTTGCTGTTTTTCATTGGAGTACATTGGATCATAAATTTGATAGGGATTATTTTAACTTTTTTCAAAAGACAATGAAAGGATTGAGGCCTGTCCCGCTCACCGTCATCTGTAATTTGTAATCCGTAATCTTTTATCTCGCATCCCCACGATTGAAATCGTGGGCTTGGGCACACTATTCGTCCAATTAAAGAACCGCACTGCCCGTAATTAGTACTTCGCACTTCGCACCTCGCACCTCGCACTTCTCAGTCCCCAGTCCCCGCACCCCACGCATCGTACTCATCCAATATCGCCTTGGCGAGAAGCTCCGCCATTTTACGCGCGCCGGAAGGGGTGAAGTGCGTATAGTCGGGGCCGGCGTATTGCGGATTGTGATTGACCCAGGCGATCATTGAATTACGTCCGCCCATCACCGAGAACATGTCCCAAAAGGCACAGCCTTCGGCAAATGCGGCTTCCTTCATGCCTTGGTTGAGCTCTTCGAGGTAGGGCCACGTTTGCATTACGCCGTTCACACTGGTGCTCATGTCGGATGGGCCGATGACGATAACCGCAGCACCCGGATGCATCGACTTGAAGCGTTGGATGTGCGTGCGGAAGGATGCTCCATGTTTGCGAGCCGACTCGCGGCCGCTTAGGTAAGGCACACTGTTGCCTCCAAACTGTAGAATGAAAAGTCCCGCTTGCAACTCTTTGAAGGCAGGTTGCATCGACCCGGAATTGACACGATAGAATGCACTTCCGTCGTTGCCGCGCAATGCGATGTTGCTCATGCCTACGCCGCTCATACTATTGAGGCTGATGCCGTAAATGTCGGGGCTCGATACAGCCTCAAACACAAAGCGAATGCGATTTGTTTGCGGGACAGTAAAGCTGCGCGATGCAATACTGGAGGTAATAGGAAGTGTTTCGGTGGCTACGGGCACATCGTCGGCCAAGACCGTGAGCTGACAAGGATGCGTGCTATTACCAAAAAACAAAACGGCTTCCTGAAACTGTTTGCAACTGGCAGTAGCCATCGAAGACGGTCGGAATTCGATGTAGGCTTCAGTTGTTCCCGAGCTATCGGCAGCTGCTTTCACGGGTGTGAAGCGCGTAAAAGCGCACATGGGGCCGTAGTTCTGATGCCCGCATTTACCATCGTCGTAGCCGTAAGAAGTATATCGTTTCCAGTTGCTGCTTTGCGTGAGTATAACAGAACTGGGAGGTGCCACCGGCAACGGACAAATAAGCCCGCAGCCCGAACCACCGAAGCGCGCCTGCAGTTTGTCGCGCACGATGTTGGTCATGCGATCTCCTTCAATTTGTGAATCACCGTAATGAAACACATGCACTTTGTTGCCGCTCGAGGCGCCTTTCAATGCTTCAAAAAAAGGGAAGAAGGAAGCGGAGTTAGCCTCTGCAAATTGAAGCGATGCAATGGTTTCTGTCCGCTGAATGGTACGCGAAGTATCTGCAGATGCAGTAGCTGTGGAGTCCAACATGGCCAAATGCGCATCGATGTCGGTCACCGCAGGAATAGCGGCCGAGTCGGGTTGCTCGTCCCAACTCTTAAATCGGAACGTATGGCCTGCAATCTGTAATCCATCCAATGGAAAAACCATTGCAATGCATGCGCATGCCACGGCAACGGCAGCTAGAAAAAGCAAAGTCTGATACGGGCGAATAACCTTCATGGGCAATGAAACTCCAGAGCGCGAAGTAACGCTGAATTATT
>JBILIX010000175.1:0-5080 GCA_044368835.1 Flavobacteriales bacterium
TACCCCTTACCCCTTACCCCTTACCCCTTACCCCTTACCCCTTACCCTTATCCCCCACAACCCCGCATACGTCAACAACCCATTTATCGCCAGCATCTCAAAGCCGAACTTATAGCCGCCCATCCAATGCACGCTGGTCTTGTCGATGATGAAGGCGATGGTGGGAACGATGAGGCAAACCGCAGTGGAAAGTCGATCGTTGATGGCGTGCTTGGTGAAAATGCCAAATGCAAATAGACCGAGCAGCGGACCGTAGGTGTAGCCGGCGATGTCGAGCAGAATGGTCACAATCTCTTTGTTGTTTTGAATCTTGAAGTACATCACCAGCAGTAAAAACAATGCAGCAAAAGCAAGATGGACTTTTTTGCGAATCACACTGCGTTGTTCTTCTGTTTTGCTCTCGTCGCGGTTCATGCCGAGCACGTCAATGCAGAAGGACGCGGTCAGCGCGGTGATGGCTCCGTCGGCCGATGGGAACAACGCGCTGATAAGTCCCACGATGAAAATCAAACTGATGATGCCAGGCAAGTGCTGCATGGCCAGTGTAGGGAAGAGGTCGTCGCCTTTTACATCGAGTCCTTTCGATGCGGCATACAAATACAACAGGCCTCCAAGAAACAAGAATATGAAGTTGACCACTACCATGATTGAACTAAACGTCATCATGTTCTTCTGCGAATCGCCTAGATTCTTTACGCTGATGTTTTTCTGCATCATCTCCTGATCGAGCCCCGTCATGCTGATAGTGATAAACGCTCCGCCGATAATCTGCTTAAGGAAAAACCGCTTATCGTTTACGTCGAAGTTGAAGAGCGTGGTATAGCCCGCGTCACTCAGCTGACGCATCGCTTCACCGATGCCCAGGTTCATGTCATGCAAAATGTAGCCCACGCAAACAACCAGTGCGAGCAACATGAAAAACGTCTGCAAGGTGTCGGTCCATACAATCGTTTTTACGCCGCCTTTGTAAGTGTATAGCAAAATCATGAGCAGTATGGCGAGCGCAGTAACCGCAAATGGAATTCCCATCGCATCAAGCACAAACAATTGCAGTACGTTGATTACGAGGTAGAGCCTGAGCGTTGCACCCAGCGTTCGCGACACGATGAACAGCACAGCGCCTGTTTTATAAGCCTGCATACCGAAGCGGTGCTGCAAATAGGTGTAAATCGATGTGAGATTATGCTTGTAGTAGAGCGGCAACAGAATAAACGCCACTGCGAAGTAGCCAATGAAGTACCCAATAACTACCTGGAAATAGTGGAAGTGCGATGCGCCTACCGTGCCTGGTACCGACACGAACGTAACGCCCGAAAGCGATGTGCCCACCATTCCGAAGGCTACCAAAAACCACGGCGCCGATTTGTTGGCTTGAAAAAAACTCTGGTTGCTCGCATTGCGCGAAGTGCGAAGCGAGATGACAAACAGCACTGCGAAGTAGACAAGCAGAACGCTAAGAATAATCATGGGTGACATGCAACGAATATCCATGCGATGCCTTCACGTGAAAGGGTAGGCATCGACATTTTCTTAACAACCGGCATGGGTGAAACTTGAACAATCAATGGCCTATTTTCGCGGTGTGAATATCCCCTCGCGCTATATTGAAAACGCTGTCGATCAGGTGAGCTCTTTGCCTGGCATTGGTCGCAAGACTGCGCTGCGCCTTGTGCTTTCCCTGTTGAAGCGAAAGCCCGAGGAAGTGGAGCGTTTTGCCAATTCGCTTACCGAGCTTCACGCACATACGCGCTGGTGCAAGCAATGCAACAATTTGTCGGATACCGAACTGTGCACGATTTGCTCGTCGCCTTTTCGTGATTCAAAAACGGTTTGTGTGGTGGGCGATATCCGTGATGTGATGGCCATCGAGTCAACCGGGCAGTTTCAAGGGAAGTACCATGTGTTGGGAGGTATCATATCGCCCATGGACGGCGTGGGTCCGGCTGATCTTTTCATAGAGCCTTTGGTGGACAGGGTTGCTGCCGGAGAAATCACGGAAGTAATCCTGGCGCTTAACGCGACCATGGAAGGTGAAACAACTGCATTTTATTTATTCCGAAAACTCAGTCCGCATCAAGTGAAGGTGTCTTCCATTGCTCGTGGTGTAGCCGTTGGTGGTGAGCTAGAGTACACCGATGAAGTAACGTTGGGGCGCAGTATAGCGCTTCGCACGCCTTATGAGTCTTCTCTAAAACGATAATCACCATGAAATACCCATGTTTGTTTGCTTTGGTTTGTCTGGTTTCACATGTGCAATTGTCTGCACAAGGTTGGCAGTGGCAGCTCGATTTGTTGACCAACAGCGCTGAGAATTTCAATGCCATGGCCTGCGACAACGAAGGCAATGTGTTTGTGGGCGTGCAATTCAACAACCTGCTCCAGGTAGGTTCTTATTCTTTTCAGACTAACCCCATCGAAGATGTGTGTGTGGTGAAGTATGACTCGCTGGGTAACGTGATATGGGCGGAGGCTTTCGGCGGATTGTATTCCGATCAAATCAACGCGATGGCATGCGACTCGGCTGGAAACGTATTCGTGGTGGGGCACTTTACTTCGGAACTCTTTTACTTCAATACTTCAATTGCAGGTAGCACCGGACGCGATATTTTCATAATGCGTATCAATGCGGACGGCACGTTTGGGTGGATACAAACGGCTTCGAATATCTGGGACGAAGAAGCGACCGATGTAGTTGTAACACAGCAGGGCGATATAGTCGTTTCGGGAGCGGCCAACAACACATCTGTCATTGCGGGTATGGAGCTCATCAGCGATTTGCCCGATGTTTTTATGCAAGAGTTCATTGCTAAGTTTTCAAACGATGGCACACCTCTTTGGATACGCAGTGCAGGAGCAACCGATTATACGAGCACTGCTTATTCTCAATCGTGCCTGGCTCTTGGCCTCGATGGCTCCATACATTTAGCCATTCCTCGAAGCGGTGGGTTGAATTTCGCAGGGCAAGAGCTCGCAGGACCGGCCTTCAACAACACGGTCATTTTGAAATGGGACGGTGAAGGAAACCCGCAGTGGGGATGGGTGGGGCTTTCAGATGGAAATGACTTTCTAAAAGATATCGCAGTCGATAATCAAGGGCGGGTGTATAGTGTCATAACTACAACGATGTCGTCTTCTTTTGGTGGTCAGCCATACACGGTTGTGCCAGGCGAGTGGGGTATGGTGTTCATACGACTGTTGCCCGATGGTACGGAAGATCGTTTCTGGCTGGCCAAAGGCATACGTAAATCGGATGTCTATACTGCAGTTCATACAACGGATAATCGAATCTGGTTCGGAGGCATGCAGCGACACATTACTTATTTTTCTTTTGGAGCTTTGAATGCAGGCACGGTCGATGACCGCGATGGATTTATTTGCTCTTTCAATGCCAATACAGAAGAGTTTGAAGAGTACAACCGTGTTACAGGTGATGGTTGGCAGTCTGTGATCGGCGGTTGCGCGAATAGTGCTGGACAACTCTATTTCGGTGGCGATATGACAGGCGCAATCGGTACGCCTGTTTATTTCGGTATGCAGAATGAGGTAGCCAACAATATGTATATCGACGGCAGGACGCTGCCTTTTATTGCACGCTATGGTTCTTCAGGTTGTTTGTTGGAGACGGAACTGCTTGAGCCGGCAACTTTTCAGTTTTGCAATGGCGAATCAATAGAACTTGGTCCTGATGCGCCGCTATATAGCTGGCAATGGAGCAATGGATCCTATAATTCCATTCAGATTAAAACTGCCGGCACTTATGGAATTCAAGCAATCACACTTGAGGGCTGCATTGAGCGCGATACACTTTTAGTAGAGGTGGAGATTGCTCCTCAGTTGAATTGGGTTTTGCAGCCAATCAACTGCTTCGGTGCATCAGACGGCGGCATAACCATCGAAGCCGTTGGATCAAACCCTCCCTACGGCTTGTCATGGAACGGGTTGCCTGTCGAAGCACAATTTGGCAATATCGATGCAGGATTCTATTTGTTGCAGGCCACCAGCCAAGGGGGCTGCATGACTGCCGCGCAAATTGATATGATCGAACCCGACCCGTTGGCTATTGAGTTTACCACCTTCTACGACGAATCGACAGCTCAGGGAACGTTGGCTTTGAATACGGTTTCGGGAGGCACTCCCCCTTACACCATCTACTGGCCATCGCAACCTCAGGCAGAGGATAGTTTGTTGGGAATACCCTTGGGGGCATACGTTGTTCAAATAACGGACGCAGCAGGCTGTATGCAGGAGTTTGAGTTGTTGCTTACAACCGGAATACAGTCTGTCGATGCTCTACAACTGAGCTGTTTTCCTCAACCCGCATCCGAGTTCGTTACGATGCGGTGTTCGGAACAATTTAAATGGAAATTGTTCGATGCCATGGGCAATGAATTACAGGGCAGCGGTTACTTTCAGGCGCAGCATCGGATCGAACTTGCTGAATATGCGGCGGGTGTTTACTTCCTCAGCGCCACAACTCACGCCGGAAGGGTACAAACGATTCCATTGGTGAAGCAATAGCGGCGACTCTATTTCGTAATTTGGCCAACGCTTCATGAAACTCACGGTTGTCATCGTCAATTACAATGTCCGGTATTTTCTGGAGCAATGTCTGTTGTCGGTACAAAAGGCGATGAGGGGAGTAGATGGTGAAGTCTTCATGGTCGACAACAACTCCGTCGATGGCTCTGTGGCCATGGTGCAAGAGCGTTTTTCGTGGGTGCACTGCATCGCAAACAAAGAGAACGTCGGTTTCTCGAAGGCCAACAACCAAGCAATGCGCCTTGCTAAAGGTGAGTATGTGCTGCTGCTTAATCCGGATACCGTAGTCGAAGAAGATACCTTCAAGAAGGTTGTTGAATTCATGGACGCACACCCCGATGCCGGTGGCCTCGGCGTGAAGATGGTGGACGGGAAAGGTATTTTCCTTCCTGAATCGAAACGCGGATTGCCATCGCCCGAAACATCCTTCTACAAGATTTTTGGAATCTCGAAATTGTTTCCGCGCTCAGCTCGATTTAACCGATATCACTTGGGGCATCTCAGCAATGAGGAGGTGCATGAAATCGAAATCTTATCGGGC
>JBILIX010000174.1:0-5080 GCA_044368835.1 Flavobacteriales bacterium
GTTTGAAGTGAAGGAAACGTCGCTTCAGCCTCTCCGGGCATCAGGTATTCCTACATTCATTCTCGCTTGGACCACCACGCCATGGACACTGCCTAGCAATACAGCGCTGGCCGTTGGAAAAAACATTGAGTATGTGTTGGTGAAAACCATCAATCATTACTCAGGATCTACCATGCAGGTTGTATTGGCAAAGGATCTAATGGGTAAATACTTCACACCTGCGCAAGCAGAGTTGAAGTTCGCAGACTACAAAGCCGGCGACAAGCAGGTGCCATACGAAGTACTTGCTTCATTCAAAGGTTCTGATTTGGAAGGTACGCGCTACCACCAATTACTTCCGTTCGTTCAACCCGAAGGCGATGCGTTTCGTGTCATCATCGGAGACTTCGTAACAACCGAAGACGGAACCGGTATCGTGCACATCGCGCCTTCATTTGGTGCGGATGACTTCCGAGTTGCCAAACAAAATGGTATCGACTCACTCACGTTGGTGGATCGTCGCGGTCGATTCTTGCCGGAGGTGAGCGACGGGGTTTTCTTGTATGGCGAAGAATTCGTGAAAGAAGATTACAACTCCGATACAGAGAAGGCTTCGGAGCTTGAACGCCAAAAGACAAGCCTTGCAGGATTCATCAAAGACACTTCGAAACTCAATTACCTGAGTGTCGATGAGCGTATTTGCCTCAAGCTACAAAACGAAAACAAACTCTTCAAGAAAGAGAAGTACGAGCACAACTACCCCCATTGTTGGCGCACGGATAAGCCGGTGTTGTACTATCCGCTCGACTCATGGTTTATCAAAATTCCTGAGGTGCGCGAGCGAATGGTGCAGCTCAACAACACCATTCATTGGAAGCCTGAGTCAACGGGTACGGGAAGGTTTGGCAATTGGCTTGAAAATGCCAACGATTGGAATTTATCGCGGTCGCGTTTTTGGGGAATCCCACTGCCTATCTGGCGCACAGAGGATGGCTCAGAAGCGATGTGCATAGGCAGTGCGGAGCAACTCAAAATGGAGATTGAGAAAAGCATTGCCAAAGGATTGATGACGTCAAATCCGTTGTCCGATTTCGTTCCTGGCGACAATAGCAAGGAGAACTATGGGCGATTCGACCTGCATAAACCATACGCCGATGATATCGTGCTCGTTTCGGCCACCGGCCAAGCCATGCGCAGAGAATCTGACTTGATTGACGTATGGTTCGACAGTGGCGCCATGCCATATGCGCAACTGCATTATCCTTTCGAGAACAAAGAGTTGATTGATGAACGAAAAGCGTTCCCTGCCGATTATATAGCAGAGGGAGTCGATCAAACCCGCGGGTGGTTTTATACGCTGCATGCCATCGCAACCATGTGCTTCGATTCGGTAGCGTACAAAAATGTCATTTCGAATGGCCTTGTGCTCGACAAGAACGGCAACAAAATGTCGAAGCGACTGGGCAACGCGGTTGACCCTTTCAGCACCATTTCCAAGTACGGCCCCGATGCCACTCGTTGGTACATGATAACGAATGCGCAGCCCTGGGACAACCTGAAGTTTGATGTGGAAGGTATAGCAGAAGTGCAGCGTAAGTTCTTCGGAACGCTCTACAATACCTATGGGTTTTTTGCCATTTACGCCAACATCGACCAATATGTAATTGACGGTTCGAAAACGTTGGCGTTAAGCGAACGCAGTGAACTCGATCGATGGATCATTTCTAAGCTCAACAGCCTGATACAAACGGTTACGGATTGTTTGGACGATTTCAATCCAACCACAGCAGCGCGCGAAATAGAGGAATTTGTTGACGCACATCTTTCAAATTGGTATGTGCGATTGTCGCGCAAGCGTTTTTGGCATGGCGAATTGAGCACCGACAAGCAGGCAGCATATCAAACACTGCATGAGTGCTTGGTTACGGTTGCACAGTTGGCCTCCCCATTCGCACCTTTCTTCTGCGACTGGTTGTATAGAAACCTGACGGAAACAGCGCGCAGCGAGGGTTCCGTGCAGCAGGCATTGAGCTACGAATCGGTGCACCTGAGCATGCTCGTACGCGCCGATGTTTCCCGCATAGACCCTGAACTGGAAAGTCGGATGGATTTTGCACAGAAGATTTCCTCGATGGTCCTTTCCATTCGCAAGAAGGAGAATCTTCGGGTGCGCCAGCCCCTGCGTGCAATCCGAATTCCCGTGCTTCAGCAACATGATAAAGAGCGCATCGAGGCTGTTTCAGACATTATTCTGGCAGAAACGAATGTGAAGCAGCTCGAATTGGTGGATGAGTCGCAGGCACGCATCGTGAAAAACCTGAAGCTCAATTTCAAGACCCTCGGCAAAAAGTGCGGCAAGCACATGAAGGCTGTTCAGGCTTTGGCCCAAGAGCGTTCGGAGGAAATCATCCAAGCGATTGAAAGCAACGGCAAATATGACGTGAGCGTGGAGGGTGAGCTAATCGAACTCATAACGGAGGATGTGGAGATTATTCCGGTTGATATTCCTGGTTGGAAAGTAGCCAACGAAGGTGCGCTCACTGTGGCGCTGGATGTAACCCTGGATGATGCACTGCGCAACGAGGGTGTTGCCCGTGAAATCGTAAACCGAGTGCAAAACCTAAGAAAAGAGGCCGGATTTGAAGTCACGGACCGGATAAATGTCAAGATTGTATCAACTGATGCAATTCGTGAAGCAGTAGCGTCAAATTCCGAATATATTCGCACTCAGATTTTAGCCGACTCCCTCGAGCTGATGGAAGCCATGGAAACAGGTTATGAAGTTGAAATAGAGGAGGGCAAATCGACTAAAATTGCACTATTCAAACTAAATTAACTCACCTACCATGGCAACAAAAAAAGTAGCCAAGAAGGCTGCCCCTAAGAAGCCTGTTAAGAAGGCTCCGGCCAAATCGAAACCGGTTAAAAAGGCTGTAGCAAAACCCATTAAGAAAGCGGCTAAGCCTGTTAAGAAGGCTGCTAAACCTGCACCTAAGAAGGCTGCTAAACCTGCACCTAAGAAGGCAGTTGTGAAAGTTGCTAAGAAGGTCGTTAAGAAGGCTGTACCGAAAAAGATATCAAAGCCTGTAAAAAAGGCCGTGGTTAAAAAGGCTGCTGCCAAAAAGGTAGTTGCCAAAAAAGCGGCTCCCAAAAAAGCGGCTCCTGCTAAGAAGGTTGCTAAGCCTGTGAAAAAAGTGGTGAAGGCACCGGTTAAAAAGGCGGTAGCTAAGAAGCCGGCAGCTAAGAAAGTTGTTGCCAAGAAAGTCGTTGCTAAAAAGGCCGTAGTTAAAAAGTCGGTAAAACCTGCACCCAAAAAGGCGGTACAAAAACCAATTGCAAAAAAGGTTGCCCCTGTAAAAGCAGTTAAGGTGGCAGTGAAGCCGGCCGCTAAGCCACAACCGAAGCCGGTTGCAAAGCCAATAGTTAAACCAATCGCAAAGCCGGCACCACAGCCGAAGCCTGCGGCACCTGCACCTGCACCTAAACCGGCCCCGGCACCTGTTGTGAAAAAAGAAGAAGTAAAACCGCCAGCTCCTGCAGTGGCTCCAATAAAAAAGGAAGAGAAGAAGAGTATGATTGAAGTGCGTTATTCCGACAAGGATTTGAATGATTTTGAATCCCTCATCAAGGATAAACTGAAAGTGGCAAAATCGGATTTGGATGAGTTGAAACAATCGCTTTCTCACGAGGGTGACAATTCTACCGATGACACTGCGCCAACTTTCAAGATGATGGAGGATGGTAGCGAGACGATGAACCGTGAAGAGCTGTCACAATTGGCTGCGCGCCAGGAGAAGTTCATTGTAAACCTTGAAAATGCGCTCTTGCGTATCAAAAACAAGACATACGGTATATGTCGTGTCACCGGAAAATTGATTCCGAAGGAGCGTCTTCGCTTGGTGCCTCACGCAACCCTCAGCATCGAGGCGAAAAACATGCAATAAATCACATTTGAAAACGAAGGAGTGAAACCGCAGGCGCAAACAGCCGATGGTTTCGCTCCTTTTTTCTAAGGCATTTTGAAGAAAGCATTACTAACCATTTTTACGGTTCTCATCCTCGATCAAATTCTCAAGGTTTGGGTGAAATTGAACTTTCATTACGGTGAAAGCAAGTCACTCATTCCCGGTTGGCTCGACTTGCAGTTTGTTGAGAATCCGGGTATGGCCTTCGGCTGGATGATTCCTGGAGATGCAGGTAAACTGACGCTCAGCGTATTTCGATTGATTGTTGTTTCGGGTATTGCCTGGTATCTCTATCGCCTCATCAAAGAGAAGGCGCATTGGGGTTATGTGATGTGCGTGAGCCTCATTGTCGCAGGAGCGATGGGCAATATCATCGACAGTCTAGCTTATGGTTTGATGTTCGATCGTGGTTCAACCTACGATCCTGATTTCAATGACTACACGATGTACTTTGGAAAGGCCGAGTTGAATTATGAGGGATATGCCAAACCACTCATGGGCAATGTGGTCGATATGTTTCATTTCACTGCCCGCTGGCCCTGGGGTGACCCACACACTCATACGGAGATCTTTCCCCCTATTTTCAATATCGCCGATGCGAGTATAACCGCAGGAATCATCTTGATTATGCTCTTTCAGCGCCGATTCTTTCCGAAAAAGGAAGAGCGGGGTGATCAAGAGATCGTCAATAACACAAGCGAAGCGAACAATGACCCGGCTGCATCACAGGCGGCAGAGCTTTAAGTGCAGTTCTTTCTTGAAGAAGATTTTTGTAGCCGCTTCGAAAGCGCTTGTATAGTCCGAAACGAAGAACTGATTTTCATGCTCGGTGTTCGAACACAGCAAGTGTTCTTTTTCCAAGATACCCTTGAGTTTTCGGGCAACAACCTCTGCTGAATCAAAGATCTTTACCCGACCGCCAAAGAATGCGTCGATTTCTTTTTTGATGAGCGGATAGTGGGTGCAGGCGAGCACCAGCCCATCAATGCCTTCGAGCGTTGCATTGCTCAAATATTCATTCAGCACGGCTTCACTGATGGTGTTATTGTAAAACCCCTCCTCAATCATCGAGGCCAACAACGGAGTGGCCAGCGCAGTGAATTGCAGTTCGGGCTTGCGTCGTGCGAATTTTTCTT
>JBILIX010000176.1:0-5060 GCA_044368835.1 Flavobacteriales bacterium
CCATCAAGCTCCGGCATGTGAACGTCCATTAAAATCAAATCGGGGCTCTCTTGTTGGTATTTTTCAATAGCCTCAATACCGTTTTTAGCTTCCATAATTTCATTCGTAAAGCCAAGCTCTGAAAGCATAGCCTTGATTAAAACCATATTTAAAAAAACATCTTCCGCCACCAATATTTTAAACCCGCCGCGAGTATCGTCGGCTTTAGGTGCTTCAATAATTTCTTTATCCTGGTTAGTACCATTCTCCTGGAATATATTATTCAGATAATTGAATAAATCGCTGCTTTTTACCGGTTTGCTTAAACGAAAGCGAATGCCCAAATCCAAACATTCTTTTTCAATTTGCAGGTTATCTAATGATGAGTGCAGAAGAATGACCGGCTGTTTTTCAATGCTTATTTTCATTTTGTTCTTAAGCATTCTTATTGTATCAATGCCATTAATGTAGGGCATTTTGTAGTCACAAATGATTAGATCAAAAGGTTCGGGTTGGTCAATTATTTTGAGTGCATCGAAACCACTGTCGCAACATTCAGATTGAATGTGCCATTGATTGAGCATTTGCTTCATGATTGCTTGATTATTGGTGTTGTCGTCAATAATCAAACATCGCTTCACTCCTTTAATCTTCGCGGTGTCCGGCTTATCTCCTGCTTGAAAATGAGTGGTAATATCAAAATAGAAAACAGTTTCAACACCTACCGTGCTTTTGACATGGATTTTACTGTCCATCCTTTCTGCAAGCAATTGAGAAATAACAAGTCCTAATCCCGTACCTCCAAACACGCGGGTTGTTGAACTATCGGCCTGCGAAAATGATTTAAATAGCTTCGACTGTTGCTCTTTGTCTATACCAATGCCTGTGTCTCGCACCGAGATTGAAAGCGTACCTTGACCGCGATCAGCCGCACGGTAGTCTATTTTTAGCGCCACTTCTCCCTGGTTTGTAAACTTCACTGCATTGCCTAAAAGATTGGTCAGAATCTGTTTCAAGCGAAGGCCATCAACCTTAGCAAATCTGGGCATAGAGTGGTCAATGTCCAACAATAACTCGATGTCTTTTTCTGCGGCGGCGAATTTTACGATGTCGATGCTGTCCTCGAATAATTGCACCATGTCAGTTTTTAGAATATCAAGATCCAACATTCCTGCTTCGATTTTGGAAAAATCAAGAATGTCATTGATGATGCCGAGCAATGCGTGCCCGGAAACATTGGCACTGTGCGCATATTGTCGTTGAATAATGGAAAGCTGCGTTTTTTCAAGTAAGTCAGTGAATCCAATAACGCTGTTGAGAGGCGTGCGGATTTCGTGACTCATATTGGCGAGGAATTCAGATTTGGCTTTGTTTGCTTTTTCTGCCGCTTCTCCGGCTGCAATTTGCGATATAGCTTCTTTTTCAGCTGTAATATCCCAATTGGTGCCAATCATCCGAATAGCCTTGCCGTTATTATCTCTTAAGACCGTTGCGAGGGCTCTTATAGTTCGAATCTCACCAGTTGCATATTGAACCCTGAGCTCCGTATTAAAGTCCTTTTCGCCTCTAATTGCCTTTTGAATCTCTTCATCTCCTCTTCGTTTATCGGCTTCATATACTCCATTAATCCAAGCCTCGTATGCGTTGGTAAAATCGCCTTTATTAACGCCATATAAAACGAACATTTGATCATCCCATGTGAGAATGTTTGCTACAATATCCCAATCCCAAATCCCTACTCCGCCGGCTTTAACAGCAAGGCTCAGACGTGTTTCGTTATCTTTGATTGTTTGTTCTGATTGCTTTAATTTACTAATGTCGGAGTGCAATCCAACAACCCTTACTGCTTCACCGGCTGCATTTCGCTCAACTACTTTGCCTCTATTTAAAATCCATAAATAGTTCCCTTCCTTATTTCTAAATCTATATTCATGGCTAAAAGAATCTGTTTTTCCTAATAAATTTTGAGAAATGTCAGAAAATGTAAATGCAACATCATCCGGATGTATTCTGGATCTCCATTCATAATCATCGTCCGTAAACTCTTCTGGTTTAAAACCTAACATTTCTAACCAGCGATTTGAAAAGAACGTCTTGCTTTCTTGTGGTCTCCATTCCCAAATTCCATCACCGCTGCCTTCAAGAGCAAATTGCCATCTTTCTTCATTGATCCTTATCTTCTCATCCGCTATTTTTCTTTCTGTAATATCTTGTGCTACGCCCTTCAGGTGGGTTATGTCTCCGGTAGCATCAAACTCAGCCTCTCCACGCACCCGCATGTATCCTTCGCTACCATCATTACGGATTGTTTTTAATTCCAGTTCATAGGGGATTCCTTTTTCTCTAGTAAGATTTATTGCAGAAGATAATTGCTCCCAACTTTCCGGAGTAAAAAGCTTCATGTGTTCGGTATAAGGTGGTGGTGGTTGTTTAGCATCGAAGCCATACATGTTGTATAGCTCTTCTGTCCAGAGTACCTCATTGGTTTTTAGATCAAGCTCCCAACTTCCGATGCCGGCAATTTTTTGTGTGTAGTTGAGCAAAGCGATATTCTTACTCAACTGTTGCTCACTTTTGATGTACTCGGTAATATTCTGGTGCGAGCCTAACATTCTGATCGGCTTGCCTTCCTTGTCTCTGATAGCCAAACCTCGACATCTTATCCAAACTACAGATCCATTTTTATGCGTGTATCGTATGGTTTGATCGAACGGTATTTCCGGGTTTTCGCAATGCTGAATGAAAAGTTCATTGGAGAGTTTCAAATCATCTTCATTTACGATATCGTGCCAAGCAGAGGGTTTGTGTGGCATAACCGTGTGATCATACCCTAGAACAGACCAAAATTTCGGACTCATCCATTCCTCTTCAGGGTTATCCAAATCCCAATACCAAATCCCATCTAAGGATGACTCCTGAATAAAATCAAAGATCGTATTGTCTGTTCTAACCAAGTCATAGAGCTCTTTCTTGAGGTAATGGTTATCTTTCATTGCTTGCGCGAATTTTAGTATCGACATGTTGAATCAAACCTGTCCAAAATGGATTTGATGAAGCATAAATAAAAGAAGTTGGTTCCGAACGAATCCGGTAGGTTTGAGTTGCTACACAAAAACAAAAAAACAACTTCGGTATGAACATAATATATTTTTCTCATATTACATAAATAGTTCGCAGAGACACTTTCGACCACCTTGTTGACAAGCACCTGTCTAACAGGCGCAGCAAGGGGAATGACGTTTGGTGGTGTTTTGTACAATGCTATATATCAGTTTTGTAATATGTGATCGAATAAATCATATGTGCGGCGGCTGATTGTCTGATTCAACGAAAATTCTAGGATACCTTTGAAATCCAAACTCTACTCATGATTCGGCCCTCCCTCCTTGCTTGCCTGCACCTAATCGTTGGCTTGCTGCTTGTGCAGAACCTTCTGCAAGGCCAATCCTTCCAATCGGTGAGTGGCGTGGCTACATCGGAGGTCCGCAACATCGTTACCGACAACCAAAACAATACGTGGGTGGTTGGATCTTTCTTCGGAACAAAAGACTTCGATCCGGGGCCGGGCACCGTCAATTTGAACTCGGGAATAAACCATGCGTTGTTTCTCCAAAAATTCGACAGCGCGGGAGAATTCATGTTTGTCAAAAAACTTCCCACAAGTGGTCTAAAAGCGCAACTTCAGGTCGATTCGCAAGGAAATATTTATATAGCCAGCGACTTTTACGAAACGGTCGACCTTGATCCGGGGACCGGCGTTACAAACGTAACTTCCCTCAACAACCTGCAGATTTCCGCTAGTCTTTTTGCCGACGACGTCTATGTCGTGAAACTCAATTCGAATGGTCAATTCCTTTGGGGGAAACGCTATGGAACTATCTATTCCGATGGCATCGACATCGCTTTGAATTCGAACGATAAGCTGGTAGTAGCAATGACCTACAAGGGAACGCTCGCCATACCCACCAATCCGACATCATCCCTTCAGACAACGGGGTTATCAAACAGCATCGCCCTGTTTACACTGGATCAAAGCGGAAACGTTGAGTGGGCGAAGAACGTGGGCAGTTCCGGTGAAAACGACTGGAGCTCACACGTAGGTGTTGCGCCCAACGGCGACATTCTCCTCACCGGTGTGTTTTTCGAAACAACCGACCTCGATCCCGATGCGGGCGTCGCCAACTTCACCGCCGACGGAGCCGATGCTTTCATCGCCCGATACGACAGCCTTGGGCAATACCTCAATGCCAAGATTTATGGTGGACCAGGCGGTCAATTTGGAAGCCATGCGTTTGAACGCAACGGAAGTATCTACGCTGAAATCGACTACGACACACAAATCGATGCCGATGCCGGTCCGGGTGTTTTTGCATTTGCGCAAGACACTGCAGAGCGCTACATCTATTTGAAAGACTCGATAGGTGTCGGCCTTCAGTGGGCGCTCGAAATTCCCTTTGGTGATGCGCCTCCGCCTGCCAGCGACTACATTCAAAATCACGTTATGGTGGCCGCTGACGGCACCATGTATGGCGGCTATCACCTGGCACAAAACACACAGGTCGTCATCCATGGACAAACGATAACTATTGAGCTGTTGGGATTAAACGACGCCATTCTATGCAAGGTGAATCCGAACGGTACCATCGCATGGTTCAAGCGCTATGGCGGAGAAGATGATCCTATTACCGGTGAAGAGTTTCTGTATTCCGTGGAATCGGTCGCTCTGAAGGCACCCAATAAGCTGGTATTCGGTGGCTTCATGGAAGGCGTTTGCGACTTCGACTTAGGCATTGGCGATGGCACGCTCGATGTGCCCAACAGCAGCAGTGGCAATTCATTTTTAGTAACGCTCAACCTCACACAAGACCCCGGCGATCTGGATGGCGATGGAGAAGTAACCACTCAAGACGTCAATATTATTTTGTCCTCGTTTGGCTGCAACACCTGTGATGCCATCGACTTCAACAACGATGGTGTGGTGAATGTTGCCGATGTGCAGGTCTACCTAGACTTGATTGACGGGTAATCGAAAAGGGTTAGTTGCCCTAGCGAACCACTGTGACATGCCCGTTGTACTCTCG
>JBILIX010000177.1:0-5039 GCA_044368835.1 Flavobacteriales bacterium
TCTGCTGTGCTGTGCTGCTTTGCTAAGTCAAGTGGCCCTTTCCCAAAATGATATCGCCCACGTTTTCGGGCAGTTAAAAGATCAAACCACCAAGAAGAAGCTCGAAGGAGTAATGGTTCAAGTTTTTAAGGATGGAATGGTTTACGACTCTTACAATGCGGGTACGACCGGAAAGTACGACTTTAAATTACCCCTTGGTTTCACTTACGACATTAAATTCTCGAAGGGCGGGGAGTATTTGGCAAAGGTGATCCGCATCGACACACGCAACATCCCTGAAGAAGATCGCTACGGTGGTTTTGATATGAACGTGGATGGTACCCTCTTCCCTTATCGTCAGGGTTTCAACACCGATTTATTGCGAGAGCCATTAGCAAAAGCCAGTTATAATCCCTCTGAAGACGGACTTTCGTTTGACTTTGCATACAGCGAACAAAAAGCCAAGGAAATCGATGCAGAATTTAAGCGGTTGGATGATATTGAGAAGAGCTTGGCAAAGCTGAAAGCAGACTTTGATAAATTCATCAAGGATGGAGATCAAAAGATGTTGGAGAAAAAGTATGCCGACGCCATTACGAACTACCGCGGTGCATTGGGTATTTTCCCGGATGATCCAACAGCCAAGTCCAAGTTAGCCGAAGCACAAGCAAAACTGGATGAGGAGAACGCTAACAAGGATGTGGAAGCTCGCTACAAAAAGCTCATCGACGAGGGTGATGTGTTTTTTGAGCAGAAGAAGTATACCGATGCTCGCGATCGGTTTACGAAGGCTAAGGATTTGAAAAATCAGGCCTACGAAAAGGAGATGCTTCATAAGATTGACCTTGCAATTGCAGACGGACAGAATAGAGGTATCTACAATGCGCTTATAGAAGATGCAGACAAGAAGTTTACGAATAAGGATTACGCCGTTTCAATCGAAAAGTACAAGGAAGCCTCTAAGATGTTCCCGACGGAAAGTTATCCGAAAGATCAAATTCTAAAGGCAGAGTCCGCGTTGAAGGATATGCTTGCTTTCGAGGCAGACCGCCTGCGCCTAGAGAAGGAATATCAGGATAAGCTGGCGTTGGGAGCCCGCAGTCAAGATGAAGATAAGCTTGAGCAGGCAGTTATGCATTATCGCGCGGCTTCCGAGTTGAAGCCTTCCGAACAGTTCCCGAAAGATAAGATAACTGAACTCGAAGCGCTGATTGAACAACGCAAAGTACAAAAGGAACTGGACGATGCTAGTGCGGCAGAGAATGCTGAGAGGGAGCGGATCGAAAAGGAGTATCAGGAGATTATAGCGGCTGCTGATGGATTTTTCACGGAGCAAAAATTACCTGAGGCGCGCGAGCGATATGAAGCTTCGCTGCTCGTTAAACCGGAGGCACAGTACCCTAAATCGAAGATTGAAACCATCGATTTGTTGATGGCGCAAATGGCACAGAATGAAGCAAGTGCTGCTCAGGCAATGGCAGATTCATTGGCTGCGTTGGCTGAATCTGAGCGCTTGGCTGATGAGCAGCGCCTTGCAGATTTGCTCGAGCAAGAGCGATTGGATCAGGAGAGGAAGCGTCGAGAGCTTGAGGAAGCTCGTTTAGCGGCCGAAGCGAAACTAGCTGCCAAGAAGCGAAAGTGGGACAGCAACGTTGACGTAGAAGCCGAAGATCAGGTTGAGCGCTATTACCGCGAAGCAGCGGAAAAGGAATATGCTAACAATGTAAGAATGTCGCAACAACAGGTGTTGGATTTTGTTGCGTTTTTCGAGCAGAAAGATAAGGATAGCGATGTGCTAGTGACCATGAATCGAGAAAGGGTTCGCGACCAATTTGAAACGCAATCGGAGTTGATCAATATTGGAGCGAGCATTCAAAGCGCGGCAATTTCTGACAATGAGCGTAAGAAAAAGGATAAGGGCAAAGAGCAAAGTGAAGCTCAGAAACGTGCGGATGTTCGGATACGTGACAACAAAGAAGACGTAGAGAAGAAAAAGGAGATTCAAGCTTCGGTGCAGCAGAATGATCGTTATAGAAAGCAAAATGTAGAAAAGAGTCAAGAGTTGCGTGAACGCACGAGTGCGCAGTCAGAGCAGTATGAGCGAAAGGGAGATACCCAACGCGCAGAAAATGCAATGAAAACACAGGTAGCTCGCGACAAGCAACAATCAGTGGGTGATACGGGTGAGCAGCGCAGGAAGCAAAAGGCTTCACAGGTAGAGTTTAATAAGAAGCAGGCAGATATCCAGGCACGCGATGATAAGCAAGGCGCCGACCAGCGCATTACCAATACGCAGTTGAAAATTGATCAGAAGAAAGATGAGGCGGAAGCCTTCACGGAGGGTAAGGAAATCAAATCGCGTGAGAATGCAATGGAGATTGAGCGTCAAAAGAGAGATGTAGAATTTGCAGAGCGCGAACGCGAGAATAAATCATCTAACGAACGCTATGAAGCTCGCAAGGATGCTTTCGAGAAGAACGCCGGTGAACCGCGCAGCGAAGAAGAGTATAAGGCAATACCGGGCACAGAAACGTTGAAGCAAGGGGTAACTGAAAACTCGTACAAGTTGGGTAACAAGATGGTTACCGAGCGTTTGGTGAAAATCGGAAACAAGGTCGACAAGTACAAGAAGGTCGTTTCTAAGACAGCCATTTATTATTTCCGCAACGGCCAAAGCATTACAGAAGAAACATGGAAGCTGGCCACCTTGGCTGAGCCCGATTGAGTATGTCGAAACGAATCATTATTATCAACGGTCCCAACCTTAACCTACTCGGTAAACGAGAGCCGGAGGTATACGGCAATCAGGATTTCGAAAGCTATCTCGCTGTTCTAATTAAGATTTACAGCGAGGTTCGCTTGGAGTATTACCAAAGCAATGTGGAAGGAGAGCTCATCAATAAGCTGCACGAGGTAGGTTTTTCTTTTGATGCCATCATCCTGAACCCTGGCGGTTATACCCACACAAGTGTTGCATTGTCAGACGCCATAGCTGCCATTTCAACGCCGGTTGTAGAGGTTCACATTAGCAATTTATACGCACGCGAAGAATTCCGCCATACGTCTTTAACCGGAGCACGCTGCGCAGGCATAATCAGCGGTTTCGGGTTGCGGGGCTATGAAATGGCCTTGGAATATGCAATAGATATGCGTTAACCTTTCTTGTATTCGCGCATGGCGCTTTCCATTACTCGCAGCAGGAGTTCGGCATCGTGCAGGGTGAGCTGTTTACCTAGTTGAATGCGACGCCCGGAATAACTGAATCCTACGCGCTCACCCCCTATGATCCAAAAGGAATCGTCCAGAAAAGCTAAAAATGATGTGGGATCTCGTTTGATTAAACCGGGCTTAAAAATGTTCTGATGCACGAAGAGCTCTTTTTTCCCCCAGGAGCCGAATGCATTTCGGATGCTTACTCCTTCCTTGCTAATTCGAATCATTTCCTTTCCGATGAGGCGCCACAAAAACACTTTTGTAATTCGGATAAAGAAGAACAGCCAAAGGGAGCTGCAAATGATGAAAAAGATTTGTTCCGACTGGCTGTTTGCATTGAATGCATAGTATAAAAACGCCCCGCCGCAAAACGTCCACGCGGTAATCCAAAAGAAGAGCATGGCCTCTTGCCAGCGTTCGATTTTTTGATTGATTTCGATGTTTATCGCATCTTTCTCGCGCATTACCCGAATGCGTTTACCGATGAATTTTGGTTCGGTTTGATTCATGACTTCTCTAGTACCGATTGATATAATTTTTCATACAAGGGTAAAATCTTATCGATGGCAAAGTCTTTTGCGCGCCGCTTTGCCTGCGTTTTGAATTTGGCTAATCGTGCGGAGTCCTCTAGCAAATAAATACAGTTTTTTACCATGTCATCGATGTCGCCTACATCGCTCATCATGCCTGTTACACCGTGGCGATTGACTTCGGGAAGCCCTCCTGTATTGGTTGAAATAACGGGTAGACCGGAGGCCATTGCTTCCAATGCAGCCAAACCAAAGCTTTCCGATTCGGATGGGAGAATGAACAGGTCACCTATGCTTAGTAATTCTTGCGGATGCTTTAAGTTGCCAACGAAGGTCACATGTTCGCTTATGTTGAGTTCACGGCATTTTTGTTCGGCACGCGATCTTTCAGGACCATCTCCCAAAAGAATCAGCTTGGACGCAACAGCAGGTTGCACACGCGCAAATACTTCAATGATATCGATTATTCGCTTTACCGGTCTGAAGTTGGACATGTGTATGATGATACGCTCGCCATCATTTGCGTATTCACGTCGGAGTTCGGGTGAACTTTCAATCGCTTCGTGTTCGGCATTCAAGAAGTTTGGAATTACCTCAATTTCTTGATTGATTCCAAACAGTTTGTAGGTATCGTTTTTTAAACTTTGCGAAACGGCAGTAACAGCATCACTCTTGTTAATTGCAAAAGAGATGACAGGCTCAAAAGAGGCATCTTTGCCAAGCAGCGTGATATCGGTTCCGTGCAAGGTTGTTATTACAGGGAGTTTGATTCCTTCTTCCGCCAAAACCATCTTCGCAGTAATAGCTGCCGAAGCATGTGGAATGGCGTAATGCACGTGCATCAAATCGAGATTTTCGTATTTAACGACATCTACCATTTTGCTTGCCAGCACTGATTCGTAAGGGGGATAATAGAATAGTGGGTAATCGCTCACGTTTACTTCATGATAGCGAATACGTTTATGAGCAGCGCCAAGTCGCACCGGTTGTGAGTATGTGATGAAATGGATTTCATGACCTTGGTCGGCCAAAGCCTTTCCCAGTTCAGTTGCGACTACTCCACTTCCTCCGTAGGTGGGATAGCAAACAATTCCGATTTTAAGCATACGCTGCATTGTTGACAAAGTTAGTCAAACATTCAGGGGGCTTTCTTGTTCAATTCAATGAACAAGATGTCATGTATAGATGAAGGAATTGTTGGCATCCAATTCACGTGTGTTTGGTTCATAACTCAGTTTTTTTCATCGTTGAAAGTTTTATGATTCAGCTACTTTCGAAACGTGCCGTGGAAGAGGTGATGAAGCGGATCAACAGATT
>JBILIX010000178.1:0-5034 GCA_044368835.1 Flavobacteriales bacterium
AGCTCATTGCGGGGGCTCAAAATCAATCCTATGTGCCAACACAAGCGGGTGCATATTATGCCGTTGTGAATAACGGAACATGCACGCGACAAACCAATGCTGTTGATTGGATTGTGCTGGGCGGTGTTGGAGGTTGCACCTATGCGAATGCGATTAACTACGAAGCAGGCGCCCAGGTGGACGATGGCTCATGCATGTTCAGTGTCAATTGCGATTGCCCTGCCGACTTGGATGTGGATGGCGCAGTGACCGTGCAAGACTTACTGTTGTTTTTAGCAGAGTATGGAACGTTGTGTAATGACTAAGTCTGCGATGCATTTCTTTCAATGAGCAACACAAACGTTTTGGGTTTTTATTGCAGCTCGACCTCTTGGGGAGGACTCGAGATGAACGCCGTGCGATACGCCGGTTGGATGAAGGAGCTCGGCTATAAGGTGATTGTTTACGGTGTAAGCGAAACACCTTATTTCCGAAATGCAGTTGCACAAGGATTGGAGGTAAAGTCGGTTTGTAGAAATAAAAAATACTTCGACATCGGAGCAGCTCGAAAATTATCCAAGCAGTTTCAAACTGATGGAATTTCGCTTGTTTGGTTTCGGGATACCCGAGATATGGATACGTTGGGATGGGCGAAACGTATCTCGCGCGGTTCATTCAAATTGCTCTATCAACAAGCCATGCAGTTCGGAGTAAACAAGCGCGATGTATTTCATACCCTGCGATTTCGCCCCATCGATGTGTGGGTGAGTACGCTGGATTTTTTGCGCAAGCAGGTCGAAACGTGTACCCGTTTTTTACCTCATCGCATACGCGTTGTGCCGCTTGGTGTTGATGCCGAACGTCTGCGGGTTGATGATGATTTAAAGGGTGATGTTCGGGCATATTACGGAATCGGTCAAGATGCTTTTGTGTTTGGCGTGATAGGTCGCCTCGATGCGCTCAAAGGGCAACATTTGGCTATTGAAGCGCTGCATCGGTTGCATGCGCGTGGCCGTAAAGCACACTTGCTGTTGGTAGGCGAGCCGACACACAACGAAGGGGATGCGTATGCTACTGGGTTGCGCAGCCTTGTGGTGCAGCACAACTTGACGGACTATGTGCATTTTCATCCTTACAGCGATGAGGTGTTTCGTTTCTATCATGCAATTGATGTATTCATGCTTTGCAGTAAGGGAGAAACATTCGGCACGGTGACAATTGAAGCCATGGCGTGCGGCTTGCCTATTATTGGCACCAACAGCAGCGGCACTCCCGAGATTCTCGATGGAGGAAATTGCGGTGTTTTAGTGGATGCCGATGACGCTGTAAATTGGCCGGATGCTATGGAGAAAATGATAACACATCGCGAAGAAGCTCACGCAATGGGGCAAGCTGCCAAGAGGCGTTTTATTGAAAACTACTCAAAGGAAATCAGCGTAAGTCGCATGAAGGAAATTGTAGATCGTTGCACCGTGCATGAAGAGTAAAAAGAAAACATATCGCGCTCAGCTTGCTAACGTGTTCCTTGCGCGCAACCTGACATTACAAACTTTCAACCTTCAACTTTCAACCTTCCTGTTTTTCTTCCTTTATACATCTGTTGCAGCCAGCGCTCAGCTAGATACTGCAGCGCGATGGAACCTTGTGGTTTCCCCTCATGCAGGATTTGTAATTCCCCATCATAAGTCAATGGCGCATTTAATTCAGGGGCATTCATTGGGGTGTAATTTGTATGCCAAGCGCTTGGTAGATGGCACCAAGTACTGGCATGAGGCTTACAATATGCCCGAGCACGGTTTGGATGTATCATTCACCGATACAGGAAATCCAACACAACTCGGACAACAATATTCAATTTCCTATCTCTTGAATTTACCCTTGAACGGAAAGCGATACGTGGATGATTGGCTGCGCATTTCTGCGCCCGGACTCAAGCATTGGCTTGGTTTGGGGCTGGGCATGGGCTACGCTACAAAGCATTGGGACCTTGAGACGAACCACCAAGCAGCTGTGCTTGGCTCGCAAGTAAATGTTGCGATATCATTGCAATACTCGGCGCGTCTTTTTTCTTTTTCAAAAGGTGAAGTCAGGGCAGGGCTGCGATTGAGTCATTTGTCGAATGGAGCTTTTCAGTTGCCAAATCTGGGAACCAACAACGCCGGTGTATTTGTGTCGTATGTGTTGGCTAAAAACGGTGCTTCCTACATGAAGGTATTGGAAACCCCTAAGCTTGATAAGTATTTGCTGAGTGCTGGAATCGTTGGCGGACTCAAGGAGATTCCGCCACCAACCGGTCGCAAGTATGTTGCAACGGTGCTGTCGCTCTTGGGCGAAAGACGCGTTTCTTACAAGAGCGCTTTCGGTTTAGGAGTGGATGTGCTATTTGACTCTTCTGTTATTCCGTTGGTAGAGCAACGCACAAGTGAGGTCATTCACGCGCGGCAGGCAATTCAAGTTGGAGCGTTGTTTTCTTACGGCTTGTTCTTCGATCGTTTTTCGTTGAAAATTCAGCAGGGGTATTATGTGATAGATGCACAGCGCCTCAACGGTTCGCTGTATCATCGCATTGGACTTCGCTATGCACTTAAAGGAAACTTCTACGCGCAGCTTACCTTGAAAACACACTTTGCAAAGGCTGACTATGGCGAGCTCGGAATAGGTTACACGATACGCAGATGAACACTTCGCGCTACATAGTCAATTGGACTTGGTTGCTCTTCGTTGCAATGCTCATTTCTTTTTCTTCGTGCAACAGGGAAGACGCTCCCGATTGTATTCAATCGGCGGGAACCTATGCAACCGAAGAGCGAAACCTCGACACTTTTTCTGCGGTTGAGTTGAATGATTATATCCAATATGAATTGTGTGATACCAATTACTATGGCGTTCTCATTACAGCACCGGGTAATTTGATCTCCGATATCGAAACGGAGGTAGAAGCAGGAAAACTAGTTGTGCGAAACACGAACAAATGCAACTTTGTTCGGTCGTATAAAAACAGAATTACCATTCGCATTTGCGCCCCCGATTTTCAGGATATTCAGAATTATTCAACGGGCGATATAACTACAGTGAATGCAATGCAAGGGAGTTTGTTTTCCATCGATAACCGCAGTGCCGCAGGTGTGCACCGACTTTTGCTAAAAGTAGATACCGTCAATATCGCTTCGCATACTGGCGTGAGTGATGCAATCGTTAGCGGTCAATGCGATGTTGTGTACCTGTTCAATCAAGGTTTGGGTGTAATCGATGCCGGCCAACTTCAATCACAAAGCGCATACGTCAACAACTCATCGCTCAACGATATGTATGTGAATGTGCGTGATTATCTATACGCTTACATTCTATTTTCGGGAAGTGTTTTTTACGACGGCAATCCTTCAAGCATCGATCAGATTGTTGAAGGAAATGGCTCCCTTCGACCGCTCTAGTTTTCCTCAAAATACTGTGATAGGTTGTCTAGAATTTCATGCGGGCATCGCATGGGTTTACTTGTGGCTGCGTTCACAAACACAAGGTCGGTTTCTGCTTCGTTCAAGATGGTTTCTCCTCGATGCGTTTGATATTGAAACCGAAGTTTTGCAGTTGGCAATTGTGTTATGGCAGTTGTGATTTGTATTTCATCATCGTAGTGCGCAGGCGCGAAGTAACGCACATGAAAATCTACAACAGGAAGCAGGATGCCGGCATCTTCAAGCGACTTGTATGTGATGCCGCATGAACGCAAGGTTTCAACGCGCGCGACTTCGAAATAAGTTGCATAGTTGCCATAATAGACATAGCCCATGCGGTCGGTTTCAGCGTAACGCACGCGTATTCTTGTTGTGTGAGAAATCATGTGCGAAAGGTCGGATATTCATCGTGGCTGACAATGGTTGAGGAGGTGTCGATTTTTGTCAAATGGATTAAACTTTTGACTTTAAGTGCGTTATGTCTTTTTGATTGAATCAAAACTTGGGATACTGCTAAATGATTTGATTCCGCAAGTGTTTCGTGAGAAATTGTTCGGAAGTCAAACTTTTTCAGAAGTCAATACCAAATAACTTTTTTTTTTCACTTTTTTCATTATTCATTTGCCACGCATTCGACGGAAGAGATAACTAGAGGAAGATCGGTTGCCTTGACAAGTTTTAATTAACCCCAAAAGAACTAATCAGCTACATGAATAAAGACCATAATCAGGTTTGGAAGAACTGTTTGGAAATTATCAAGGACAATGTAAGTCCTCAAGGATATAAGACCTGGTTTGAGCCTATCAAGTCCGTTCGACTTGAAGACAGCGTGCTCACGATACAAGTGCCTTCACAATTTTTCTACGAATGGTTGGAAGAGCATTACGTAACACTTCTAAAAAAGATTATCCGCAAAGAGCTTGGCACGGAAGGCCGTTTGGAGTACTCCATCATCATGGAGAACAATACAAATTCTAACCCATACACGATCAAGGTTCCAACAAGTAATCGCAAAGCAGTGAAGAACGCTGTTGTTAGCATGCCGTTGGACATGGGTGAGTCGCCTATCAAGAATCCGTTCATCATTCCCGGTCTGCGCAAAATGCAGGTTGACTCGAATTTGAATCCGAATTATTCATTCGACAATTTCGTGGAAGGTGATTCGAATCGTTTGGCTCGCAGCGCCGGTTTCGCAGTTGCAAACAAGCCCGGCGGCACTGCCTTCAATCCGTTGTTGATTTACGGCGGTGTTGGTTTAGGTAAGACACACCTTGCTCATGCCATTGGTATTGAGATCAAGAATAAATACGAAGACAAGACTGTTCTCTATGTGAGCAGTGAAAAGTTTACGCATCAATTCATCGATGCAGTGAAGAACAATACCGTGAACGATTTCACGCACTTCTATCAAATGATTGACGTGTTGATTATCGACGACGTTCAGTTCTTCAGTGGAAAGGAAAAGACACAAGATGTATTCTTCCACATCTTTAATCACTTGCACCAAACCGGAAAGCAAATCATCATTTCGAGCGACAAGCCACCGGTTGAAATGCAGGGCATGGAGCAACGCCTACTCAGCCGCTTCAAGTGGGGATTGAGT
>JBILIX010000374.1:0-5009 GCA_044368835.1 Flavobacteriales bacterium
TCACCCTTGAAGGTGTAATTCATCTGGATTGCGTGGGCCTTGATGGTAATGCCCTTTTCGCGCTCCAAATCCATGTCGTCGAGCGTTTGTGCAACGAGCTTGCGTTCATCAACGGTTTTGGTAACCTGCAGTAGACGGTCGGCCAACGTGCTCTTGCCGTGGTCGATGTGTGCGATGATGCAAAAATTGCGTGTATTTTTCTGACTCATGGATATATTCAAACGGGCCGTAAAAGTACGCACAGAAACCGCAAAACACCCAAGGGTTAGGGGATTGGCTTTGTTATCTGTATCTGTCTAGGTTCCTGAATCGTACTTTTGACATCCTTATTTTCGATTGAATGAAATATATCTACGCAACACTCCTGGTGTTTTCTGTTCTTCAAGGCTACTCACAGCAGCACGAAACCCTCTTCTGTGGCCAACAGGCCGCAAGGGAGCGGCTGTTTGCCAAACATCCGCATGCACAGGCGGCTTGCGAAGCTGACACCCGCGCACTGGAGCAATTTACGCGTGATCTGGAAGGGCAGCGTGGCGGAAATCAGCTCTACATCATTCCGGTGGTGTTTCATGTCATTCACGAAAACGGAAATGAGAACATTGATCAGGAGCAGGTGTACGACGCTATCAACATCTTGAACCGCGACTTCCGCAAGCAAAACGCGGACACGGCCGACATCGTGGACACCTTCGATGGTATTGCTGCCGACACCTACATTGAGTTTCGTCTAGCAACCATCGACCCCGATGGTAATTGCAGCAGCGGTATCAACCGTGTGGTAAGCCCACTTACCAACGACGGCGGTAACCCAGAGATGAAAGCCCTTTCGAACTGGCCACGCAACAGCTACCTCAACGTGTGGGTATGCGCCGATGCAGGCAGCGGCGTAGCGGGATTCACAAACTTGCCGGGTGATGTAAACGGAAACTGGGGAGCATTTGTAGATGGTATCGTGATGCGCAGCGATTATGTGGGTTCTATCGGAACAAGCTCACCCATTCGCTCACGCACGCTTACACACGAAATTGGCCATTGGTTGAACCTGTACCATACCTGGGGACCAACGAACTCGCCTGGTGAAGCAAGTAATTGCGATTTTGATGACAACGTAACAGACACACCCAATACAATCGGTTGGACCAGCTGCAACATAAATGGCGCTTCATGCGGAAGCGCTCAAGACAATGTGCAGAACTACATGGAATATTCCTACTGCAGCCGCATGTTTACACAAGGGCAGGGTGCACGCATGCGCGCAGCGCTTCAGAGCAATACGGCGCAGCGCAATCAGCTTTGGACACAAGCCAACCTAGAAGAAACCGGTGTGCTGAATCCACCGTTGTGCGTAGTGTCGTTTACGTCATCGCAATTCACCGTGTGTGCCGGCGACACGCTTTCTTTCTTTGATAATTCCTACCACAACGTATCGTCGTGGACCTGGAACTTCGGCGACGGACAAACGCTGACCGGTGCCGATCCGTTGGTGCATAAAAACCCGGTGCATTCCTACTCAGAGCCGGGTGTTTACAACGTGTCACTTACCGTTAGCAACGGAACACAAAATATCACTGCCACTGAAACTGGATTTGTGCGTGTGCTTACCAGCGCTATGTTGCAATCGCCGTTGGAGGAAGGTTTTGAGAGCGAATGGCCGGGCAACTGGATTACCAATAACATCAACGACGACGAAACATGGGAAGTCACACCGAACGCGTTTTATAGCGGTAGCAAGTCGCTGCGTTTGCGCAACTTCAACATTGATGAAGGAAACACGGATGAGTTTTACACCGCTACCATCGACCTCACCGGGGCAGAGGAAGCTTACATTACCTACAAGTGGTCGTGGGCCAACCGCACCAATGAAACCGACGATCGCTTGCGCATCAGCGCTTCTTCCGACTGCGGACTTACTTGGAGCCAGCGCAAACTGCACAAGGGGTTGACCAACTTACCCACCGCCAACAACACCAACACCTTCTTTGTGCCTGCCGGTATCGACGATTGGTCGGAGGAAGAAATTCAGTTGATCAACGCATCGTGGTTCAACGATCGTTTCCGGGTAAAGTTTGAGTTTACCGGCTATGGTGGAAACAACCTCTACCTCGACGACATCAATATCTACGGGCTATTTCCGACCGGCGTTCGCGAGGCAACTCCACTGTTTTACTACAACGTGTATCCCAACCCATCCGATGAAGGCATGACCCTCGATGTATTTCAGCAGGGAAATGAACGCATGCGCATCGAGATGTTCAACTCGCAAGGACAGCTTGTAGAAGTGCTTTACGACGGTGTTCTTTCTTCGGGCAAACACTTACTGCCAATCGAACGTCAGGCAGCGGGTTTGTATACGGTTGTATTGTCGAAAGGTGTGCACACAGCGGTGCAGCGCGTGGTGTTTCGTTAGTCGGATTCCTTTTATTGAATGTGCAGAATTGCGCTGTACACGGTTGTGTTACCAACGGCACGTAACACATATGAACCGGATGGATACGAGGAGAAATCGACCGAGTTGTCATGTCTGAACAACGGCATTTCTTGCAGCAGCTTTCCGTTTATTTCATACACCTTGAGTCTGCAGTTTTCGGCAGGAAGTTGAATGTTTACTAGGCCATTGGCCGGATTAGGATACACATTCATTACTCTCGAGTTTTCGCTCACCGGGCTAATCAACACCTCTTCGCTCCATGCGGTGCAGCCTTCGGTGTTGGTCCATTGCACTTGGTAGATGCCGTCGGACTGAATGGTAAGATTCGGTTGTGTTGCATCCGCTATTGGCTGGTTATTGTAGAGCCACTGACAAGCGAAATGACACATTGAAACGAGTGTGTCGTTTTGCACAATTACACTGCCGTTGGGTGCTTCTGAGATGAGAATAGACTTTTCCTGACCAACGGTACAAACCGGATTGCTAAACTGACACACCAAGTTGTAGAACCCGGGTTCAAATACCATGTGAAGTTGTGTGTCGGTGCTAAGCAAGCTGTCGCCAAGCAACCACCGATACGATTCTATCCAGGAGTCGTTCGAATTCAATAGCACCGTATCGCCTTCGCAATACAATTCATCACCAATTACCTCTGCCATCCTTGTGCAGTCATAGATGGTGTGATAAACGGTATCGCTTGCCGTGTTATTCATGTCGAACACCACGTGCATGTTGTGATGAAATGTGCTGTCGGGTGTAATTCCTTCCCGTAATCGGGCCTTATACACGGCATATCCGCCCGATTGTGTGGGGTCGATCTCTGTAGGTGCCACTACGAGGTTCGAGAACTCAAGGTCGATGGTACCGTCGTCGTGCAAACACCCAACGATGGCTTCCGATGCATACAGGAGTTCGAACGACGTCAAATCTACTTGCTGTGAGTTGAGGTTTTGGATAATCAACACATCCTCGGCCCATGCAGAAGTGTTGTTTTGAAACTGCACACGAAACGCTAATGTGGACCCATCTTGCACGTAGTGAAAGGCGTCGTCGTAGCCCTCCGGGTCGGTTTGCAAACGAGATGGTTGCTCTTCGCACCGAATTTCTGTTGTGGGGTTGAATGCATTCGAATACACGATGGCATTGCTTGCGTCTAGCAACTCCAATTGAAGCGAGTATGCCGTGTTTTGTCCGGCCAGCGCACTGCCTGGCCCCGCAATGTGAAATGCGAGCAGACGGGTTTCCCACGGTTGTAAATCATCGATTACCCATTGCGCAAATCCCGCCCCTGACGATGTGGGTGCGTTGCTCAATGAAAGTGGCGCGCCCGGAGTGAATTGCGCATCGCAGGCGAGAGTAAGTGTTCCATGCAATGTTTGGCCACCCGTATTGCGCACATAGACACCGCTCTCTAGCCCTTGCTCGCAATGCATGTAGTCGTAATACCCAGCAAGTAGTTCTGCTTCTGCTGAAGCTAGGCCCGTGCTGTGTTGCAATCCGAACAGTGCTTGCGAGCTACCCGGAATGGTGAGCTCAACCAATGTTGGCGTAGTTGCAAGCCAGTTATCGGTTGAGTTGATCAACTCATAGTGAACGACACCTGCAGGCAGCGGCACGAGCACCATGCCGGATGCATCGGTATACACCGTTTTTTCCAACTCGTTGATGCGCACGGGCCAATACTGCATAGGGCGCTCATCCGTGTCGAAACTGCCGTTGCCGTTTGCATCGTGAAATACCGTTATGAAGGACATGCCTTGGTTGCAGGTGTAGTCGCAAGTACCATCGTTATAGGCCGCGTTTTGATTGTAGTTGCAAGCACACGGATCGATGCAACCCGCGCAGTTGAACGTGCAACTTCCGTTGTCGGTGGTGGCTGACGGAGTGTAGTTGCATGCGTTGGAGTTGGTGCAACCAACCGATGGCGGAGAGCCCGCATAGAGCTCTTCAATTTCTGACGCATCGAGTGCGCGGCTCCACAAGCCTACTTCATCGATGCTTCCGTGGAAAAAGAACAGATCGCCCAAGTCGGTGCCACCAATGCGCAGGTCGTCGGTGTTGGTGGGCGCGCCCGGAGCGCCGGTCCAAGCTTGGGAAGTTTGCCACATTCCGTCTACGTAAAAATGACCACTGTCGGCATCTACCGTGAAGGTGAACATGTGCCACTGACTGTCGAAAACATCGCCCGCATAGTCGATGCCTGTATCGCATTGCGCGTTCGATACCACACCGTTGCAATTGGGCGGTGCAGCGAGCATATAGCCCGGCGAAATGGTTTGCGGTGAAGTTGCGGTGCTGCCAATGCTCATTACCCAGCCATTCCAAGAGCTGTTGCTGTATTGCTGTATGAGCATGCCGCCGTTGTTGTCATCTGCCGCTAGGCACCAAAGTGAAATGCTGAATGGATAAGCGTTGAAGGCAGCGTTATACGGTACTACTACTTCGCTCGATGAGCCATTAAAGAAATACGCGCCATCATTTTGGCCGGTACGATCGGTTGTGGATACAGTGTTGAATGTTGCACCGGTATTGCCATTGCCCGATGCATCGGCACCGCTGCCATCGAAATTATACCACGCAA
>JBILIX010000179.1:0-4991 GCA_044368835.1 Flavobacteriales bacterium
AGGGCTTCCTAAATCAGCCAATGCAAGATTCTTGTAATACTCATCTCGATTACTACAGAATACAGCGGTAGGATTAAGCAATCGACCGACCTCCACATTAAATCCAAGTTTAACTAGCATAGCGTAAGTGAAAAGTCTGACAGTTCTTCCATTACCATTTCCAAATGGATGAATCCACACAAGGCGATGATGCGCGATGGCAGCCTTTAGCAGATCATACTTAGGAGGATGATTGTTGTTGATGAAGTCAAACAATTCATCCATGTAGGCATTAACTGTAATCGCGTCAGGGGGTACGTGTTCCGACTTTTCTATACGCAGTTCAACTTCCCTGTATATTCCGGGAGTATGATCACCTTCGCCTTGGGGCGGTGGGGGAAGTTTGTCAACGATCATTTTGTGAAGTTCACTCAAAAAAATTCTATTGATTGCATGACCTTTGACGTTTTCTTCGACAAAACTCATTGCCTTTTCAATATTTTGAATCTCCCTAATACGCGAAGACTGATTTGAAGAATCACCTAATTTGACATCAATATATTCTGCAATTGTTGTGTTGTTTCCTTCTATACGAGCGGAGCCAATGCTTTCCAAGGAATGAAAAATGTGCTTGAGCTGAAAAAAGACTTTAGGATGCGTTGATCCCTGCAGCTTCTTTCGTCGCAAATGGTCCAGGTCAATTACGAGATCCATCAAGGGAGAGTCCAAAGAAGGATTAAGCATTGATAGATCAAAATGGTGAAATTTCGCATTGTTCATTTGATTCTTGGATAGGTGAACATTTTACAAATACGGGGAAAACAATTAACAAAGCTAATCGTTTATTCTTTAGTTATCAGTGTTTTGTAAGGGTTTTTGAGCATGGAATAATTAAACACCTTTAATTAAGGGATTTAACAAAATGTGAATTCAATATGTGCGCAGTAGAATTAGTAGAAGGCATTAACTATTTGATCAAAAATTGATTCAAATGGCAAGCATTCTGGTGTGCAAACGGAAAATAAAAAAGGCCATCAACAAATGAATGTGATGGCCTTCGCTCCTCAGCCTGGGCTCGAACCAGGGACCCCATGATTAACAGTCATGTGCTCTAACCAGCTGAGCTACTGAGGAATCTTCCATTGAACGCCGCTTTCGGAACTCAAAAGAAACTACCTCTTTCGCTTTAGCTATCCCGGATGAACCGAGACTAAAACACCGATTTCAAAAGGGTCTTTCTGAAAAGGGCTGCAATATTACAACTTATCCATCAAACCACAATATCTTCGCGCAAAATTTTTTTTCTATGGCCAGTCTTGTTGCTGTGGGCACCGTTGCCTTCGATTCTATTGAAACCCCCTTCACAAAGATGGATCGCGTCATCGGTGGCGCAGCTACCTACATCACCCTCTGCGCGTCACACTTCGTGGATGCCTCAGGTCTGATTTCGGTGGTAGGCGACGACTTCCCGCAATCCATGCTCGATGAAATGACCAAGCGAGGCATCGACCAAAGCGGACTGCAAATCAAACAAGGCGAAAAGTCGTTCTATTGGTCGGGTAAGTACCACTACGACATGAACTCACGCGATACGCTGGTGACGGACTTGAATGTGCTTGCCACATTCGATCCGGTTGTTCCCGAGGCATACAAGAATTGTGATTTCCTAATGCTTGGCAACCTGGCTCCTTCCGTGCAAATGCGCGTAATAGAGCAATTGAACGAACGCCCAAAACTCGTGGTCATGGACACCATGAACTTCTGGATGGACATTGCCTGGGACGACCTCATGCAAGTAATCGCTAAAGTAGACGTACTCACCATCAACGACGAAGAAGCGCGTCAGCTGGCTAAGGAACATTCACTGGTAAAGGCTGCAAAAAAGATTCTTGAACTCGGACCGAAATACCTAATCATCAAGAAAGGCGAACACGGTGCATTGCTGTTCGATAAAAACAACGTGTTCTTCGCTCCTGCGCTTCCATTGGAAGAGGTTGTTGACCCAACAGGAGCGGGCGATACGTTTGCCGGCGGCTTCATAGGCTACCTCGCGCAAACAGAAAACATCTCGTTCGAAAACATGAAGCGCGCCATCATCGTAGGCTCTGCAATGGCATCATTCACCTGCGAAAAATTTGGTCCTGATCGCCTGTTGGAAATCACCAAAGAAGAGATTCAAGAGCGTATTGAGCAGTTTGTGCAGTTGACAGAGTTTGATATTGAGTTGGTGTAGGTTTTTTACCGAAGAGGCGCAGAGAGACGCAAAGATTATTTTCTACCCTTAATTCTTTGGGTCATTAAAAAGTACAACAACCTTCATTCGTCAATTCTTAGCAAAGCCACAGCAAGACGCAAAGATTATTTTCTACCCTTAATTCTTTGGGGTATTAAAAGGTACAACAAGCTTCATTCGTGAATTCGTGTCAAAGCCACAGCGAGACGCAAAGATTATTTTCTACCCTTAATTCTTTGGGCCATTAAAAGGTACAACAACCTTCATTCGTGAATTCGTGTCTAAGCGACAGCGAGACGCAAGGATTATTTTCTACCCTTAATTCTTTGGGCCATTAAAAGGTACAACAACCTTCATTCGTGAATTCGTGTCAAAGCGACAGCGAGACGCAAAGATTATTTTCTACCCTTAATTCTTTGGGCCGTCAAAAGGCACAATAACCTTCATTCGTGACTTCGTGTCAAAGCCACAGCGAGACGCAAAGATTATTTTCTATCCTTAATTCTTTGGGCCATTAAAAGGTACAACAACCTTCATTCGTGAATTCGTGTCAAAGCGACAGCGAGACGCAAGGATTATTTTCTACACTTAATTCTTCGTGTCTAAGCGGTAAAAACCGATCATCGCACCACCGAAAACGCTGCCTGCACTCCTTCGCCTAGTACCAGACGATACAAGCCGGCATTCAACGAGCTAACATCCACCGACATTCGTGCATTCGTGGTCAAACCACTCAATACCTTCCGCCCAGCAACATCGTAAATTGAAAACGTTGACACCGTTAGCAAAGAGCTTTCGAATACAATGAAATCCTCAGCAGGGTTGGGATACAACTTCATCGCTATCGACCCTTCCAACACTCCTCCCAACACCACGTCAAAGCCGGCCGATAAAGTCGATTCGCAAATGTCTTCAATTGCAATGCACGTGTAAGTACCATCCTCTGTGGCTACATAGCTATTTCCTGTTGCTCCTGAAATTTCTTGGCCATTCAAGTACCATTGGTGGCCTGATGCATTGTCGGTTAAAAGCAACTGTCCTTCCGGTGTTACTCCTCCATCCACAATGACGGGCGTAGCTACTGAAATCAACTCAACCTGGACAGACGACACGGCCGAACATCCGTTCTCATCCAACACAATAACAGCGTATTCTCCGGCATCCATTACTTCGATGGCGGTGCCAAACTCTCCATCAATCGGCTCCCCGTTGTAATACCACCCATAATTCACTGCCAATTCTGCAATTGCTTCGAAAAATAGGATTTGGCCATCGCACAGGTTAACGGTTCCACCCGGCAATAGATCAAGCAACGGGATGTCAAAAGCCTGTACGCTCAATAGCTCCGAAATAGCAGTGCATCCGGCAGCATTAGCAACTTGCACAGTATAGTCGCCTATAGCAGTTATCGTAAGCGAATTGCTCACCTCATCCGAAAGTACGGTTTCCCCATTATACCAGGTGTATGTATTGCCGACCTCCAATTCAACCCACACGGTATCCTCCGGGCCACACAATACCGCTGGTCCATCCGCTATTACAAAATCAACGGAAGGCAACGAATTGATCTCCACCGCTATCGCGTTCGACGTTGAGACGCAACCGTTGAAATCTGTGACCTGAGCTGAATAGATTCCCGTTGAAAAGGTTGTTAGAACGGTTGCGTTGGCACCTTCAACGAAAAGATCATTTGTGAACCACTGTATTGTGCCATCGCCTTCCGACAAGAGCAGTGTAGCCGACTGCCCTTCGCAAACACTTGCATTGCCTGCCGACTCAACAACTATTGCCTGCTCGGGCAGTACCTCCAAATAGATGGAGCCTGTAACGGCGCTGCATGATGAAAGGGTGTTGAATACTTCTGCATGATACTCTCCCGCCAAACTCGCGTAATAGATGGTTCCAGCCGCAGCTACAGGTTCCTCATCGTGGTACCAAGTCAGCACCTCGCCGGACTCCAATGCCGCCAGCACAGCCAAGCTATCGCCCGAGCAAATCAGTGGATTCGACTCCCAAACCAAACTCACATCCGGTAGGGCATTCAACGTTACCTGCACAGGCGGTGAGGAGCTAGCACAAATGGACGACGCATTGCCAACGACCACATAGCTTCCCGGAAGCGTGGCGGAATATGCCGCTGTGACCGCTCCATTAATTGGCTCCCCCTCGCGATACCATTGCCATTCGGCGTTACCTCCCGTTGCTTGCAACAACACAGAATCTCCTTGGCATGCACTGGTGCCTTCCGGACTCAGTATTTCAGCACTGAGAGGCGACTCCAAAATCACCTCCACAGGCGCCGATTCCAGCTGACAAAGCAGCGACACTACCACAACTGTATAAACACCCGACTGATTGGCGACAAACGTATTGGTGGTAGCGCCGGTTATGAACTCGCCGTTGCGCTTCCAACTGATTTCCGAACCGCCGGTTATGGTTGCTGTAAGCGTAACGGGTTCACCACAACCTACGACAGGGCTGGGCTGATCGATTACAACAATCAACCCCGCCTCCCCTGTTGCGACCCTGTCATTCAATACTGCAGCCACCGAGCGCTGGGCTTGAATCACATCGAATGTCAGGCACAACGAGAACACCAATAGAATACATCGCATTTTCATAACAGCAAAATAAGGTGTATTTGGGAGATAGTCCATCCGTTGTTACATACTTATTGCTTCAAGATTACCCCTCCATCCAAATCCGTAATCTGTAATCAATAATCAAAAAGGGCCGCCTCGCGGCAGCCCTTTTAATATCTCGATTGCAGTGTTTACAT
>JBILIX010000180.1:0-4989 GCA_044368835.1 Flavobacteriales bacterium
TTACGAAGCGCGGCATGTGCGAAGGCGTGAATTCAAAAATCAGCTGGACACAGGTGGAGACAGGAAGCGCCGTGACGTGGAAATATCCGTCGTGTGTGCTGAAAGGTGACAACAGTGTGGGTGAGTTTTACTCCGTAGCTGTGACCAACAACTACCAGCAAGCCGACACCGGAACGAAGATGATTCACCTCGGTCGCAATACGAAGAGCACCATCATATCGAAGGGTATCAGCGCCGGCCATAGCCAGAATAGCTACCGCGGCTTGGTGCAGATCAATAAGAACGCAGCCAACGCGCGCAACTTCTCGCAGTGTGATTCACTGTTGATGAGCGATCGTTGCGGTGCGCATACTTTCCCTTACATAGAAGTGAAGAACAACAGTGCGAAGGTGGAACACGAAGCAACGACCTCGAAGATTGGTGAAGACCAGATCTTCTACTGCCAGCAACGTGGCTTGGATACAGAGCAAGCCATCAGCATGATTGTGAATGGATACGCGAAAGAGGTACTGAACAAGCTGCCGATGGAGTTTGCAGTAGAAGCGCAGAAGTTGTTGGCGATATCGCTGGAGGGGAGTGTGGGGTGATTTGGTTGAAGGTTGAAAGTTGAAGGTTGAAGGTTGAAAGTTTAAGGTTGAAAGTTCGCGTAACAGCAACCTACAACGTTCAACTTGCAACTCGGATAGGTCAAGGTTGAAGGTTGAAGGTTGAAGGTTCGTGCAACAGCAACATGCAACCTGCAACGTTCAACTTGCAACTCGGATAGGTCAAGGTTGAAGGTTGAAAGTTGGTAGAAAATTGTTATTGAGGGAAAAAATTGACGGGATTGTATTGTAAATCAAACAACAATCCATCAAACATGAAAACATTTAACCACATACATCGATTCGTAAGCGCAATAATCTTTTGCCTCTCACTCTCTGTGCCTTCATTTGGACAAACCTCCATCACCACGCAGTTCGGAAATATTATCGCAACTCTGCAGAATAACGGTGCACTATTCCAGAACTCGGAACTTGGATTGGCAGGTTTTGAAGTGCCTGCTGGCGATGGAGTGAGCACTATTTTGGCATCCTCACTTTGGATAGGAGGTTTAGATGATACTCTCGGACTTCATGTGGCCGCGCCAAGGTTTGCCAATGATGGTAACGAATTCTATCCCGGCCCCTTGACCATTTCCGGCGCCACCAACGAGAATTTAATGGACAACTATAACCACATCTATTTGGCCAACAAAGCGGACGTCGACAATCACATCAACTATTTCAACGCTCTTCAAAATGGCTCAGCTGATATTATGTTTCCCGATGGTTACTTCATGCCTACATGGATGATCGAATGGCCTGTTGCAGTTGCGGGCTTACTTTGCGGCGGCAGCGCACCTTTTGTTGATGCCGATGCCAATGGTATGTACAATCCTGAATATGGCGATTACCCATGTTTCAAAGGAGACCAATGCGCTTACATGATCTTCAATGATAACGGCGGAATAAATTCCGAATGGGGCGGTGCTCCTCTGAAAGTCACGATGCATCTGATGCTTTACGCCTATACCGGTCTGGGCGAGGATATCGCAAACACTCTATTCGCCAGCTACACCCTTTTCAATTGTTCCGATAGTGATTACCAAGAAACGTACATTGGAAAATGGACAGATTTCGATATCGGTAGTAATTATGATGATTACGTCGGTTCGCACGTAGAGGGTGGGTTCTATTATGCCTTCAATGGAGACTCGATGGATGAAGCAGGTCCGGGCTCGACGGGTTATGGTATAAATACACCCATTCAAACAGTGGTATTTCTGCAAGGACCGAAGATGGATTCCGATGGACTCGACAATGCCTTACCTGCAGATTTGAACTCGTTCACCACCTATGGTCCCTATGGCCCAGGGTATAATGACGGAATTATCGATAACGAACACCTGGGCATGTCATCTTTTGTTTACTACTACAATAGCAGCAACCCAATCAACGGTGAGCCCTCCATAGCGCCACACTTTTACAATTACATGCAATCGAAATGGAAAAATGGTCAAGCTATGCAGTTCGGAGGTAACGGTGTGAGTGGCACTGGAGTAATTACTGACCTAAACGCACATTACATGTTCCCCGGAAACTCCGACCCTTACAACATGAATACAAATGGAGTAGCTCCGCCAACCACAGCAGTGCCCTGGACAGAAGTATCTGCTGGCAATGTCCCCAGTGACAGAAGAGGTGTTGCGGCATCGGGCCCTTTCACCTTCGCAGCGGGAGACACTATCACATTCGACATTGCATATCAGTATTCAGAAGAGTCCGGAACTCCCTATGACGAGATAACGCTTGCTTACATTAACTCCAATATAGCACGAGAAGTTTTCAATGCGTCAACGACTAATTGCGAATTCACTGATGTAGTGATGTCGACTAACAATATTGCACCGCAAACCAAACACATTGAACTCTATCCCAATCCGACAACCAACAGCATTCACTTGCGCGGTCTTACAGATTATAGCACGCATTACTCTATAGAAGATGTCGCGGGAAAACTGATTCAAAAAGGAATATTGATTGGTGAAAATGTTATTAATGCAGAGAAAATTTTACCGGGGGAATATATACTTCGCCTGCATGACAATGAAGGAAATATGATTGCGGTGAAACGGTTTCAGAAAGTTAAGGGATAAGGGTTGAAGGTTGAAAGTTGAAGGTTCTGTTGTATTAAGGTTAGGATTTAAAATTTAGAAATGGCTACTGTTCAGAGGTTCGAAGATTTAAAAGTTTGGCAGGCGGCAAGAGCATTGCGCTCTGAGCTGAGTGCTATCATGCGCGGCAGTCAATTCAAACATGAATATGAATTGCGCAGCCAAATACTTCGTGCTGCACTTTCAGTAATGGCCAACATTGCTGAGGGCTTTGAACGGTCAACAACAAAAGAATTCATTCAGTTTTTATTCATTGCCAAAGGTTCCAACGGAGAACTGCGCAGCCATTTAGTTGCCTTACTCGATGACAACTTCATAACTGAACAACAATACACAGTGCTTTGCGAAAAATGTACTTCCATTTCAAAACAACTCGCTTCTTTTATCCAATACCTCGCGCAATCAGACAAAACAAAACGCAACTCATACTCCACCAACAACAAAACAAATTCATCAGTAAAAGATGAAGCTGAAGAATACTACTCACAACCTTACATAACAGAACATTCAACCAAACTAGTTGAAGGTTGAATGTTGCAGGTTGCAAGTTGGCGCAACAGCAACTTTCAACTTTCAACTTTCAACTTTCAACCCATCATCCAACCAATGAATCTCATCTCTATCAATAACCTCCACGCCTGCATCGAAGAAAAAGAAATCCTGCGCGGACTCACGCTCGACGTGAAGCCCGGCGAAGTGCACGCCATCATGGGCCCGAATGGCTCCGGTAAGAGCACGCTCGCATCGGTGCTTGCAGGACGAGAAGATTATGAAGTGACCGGAGGCAGTGTCACATTCAACGGGAAAGACCTCTTGGAGATGCCCGCTGAAGAGCGCGCTCGCGAAGGACTGTTTCTCGCGTTTCAATACCCTGTAGAAATTCCCGGGGTGAGCAACATGAACTTCCTGAAAGCCGCAGTGGGTGAAATGCGCAAGCACAAAGGCTTGGAGCCGCTCCCTGCTAAAGACTTTTTGAAACTCGTGAAAGAGAAAGCTGCGTTGGTTGAATTGCAAGACCATCTTGCTAACCGCGCCGTGAACGAAGGGTTCAGCGGTGGTGAGAAAAAGCGCAACGAGATTTTCCAAATGGCGATGCTTGAGCCATCACTGGGTATTCTCGATGAAACGGATAGCGGCCTCGATATCGACGCACTGCGCATTGTGGCCAACGGCGTGAATGCACTGCGTTCGCCCGAGCGTTCATTCATCGTGATTACTCACTACCAGCGCTTGCTCGATTATATCGTGCCTGATTTCGTGCACGTACTCTACAAAGGACGCATCGTGAAGAGCGGAACGAAAGAACTCGCCCTCGAACTCGAAGAGCGCGGTTACGACTGGATCAAAGAAGAAGCAGAAGCCAACGCATAAGCCATGGAAACGACTACAATGAGTCCTGCCAAGGAGAGGTGGATGATGTGGTTAAAGGAAAACCACGAATGCACGAGTGAATCGTTATCTAAATTCGATGAATTGGATTTCCCTACTACGCGCAACGAAGATTGGAAGTATACACGCGTGGCGCGCATTACGAATGAAGAGTGGAAAGTTGCAACTGCTGCTGCTACCATTGACACCAAGGCATTCGAAATCGACGGACTTGATACATACACGCTTGTGTTTGTAGATGGAAAATTCTCGTCGGGCAGCTCTCGCATGCCTGCTGAACAAGGCATACACGTTTCGCAAGAATCCATTTTGATGTCTGAACGCGAAACGTATGAGCACTTCTTCCAAGCCATAGCCGATGCCGCTTCCACTGACATTATCAATGTGCTCGTTGAGAAAAACATCGTCGCTACAAAAGCCATTCACGTCATACACATAAGCACACAAGCTCAATCGTTGGCACAACCTCACATTCGCCTTATTGCGATGAGCGGCGCCAACATTCATTGTGTTGAATCGTTTGTTTGCACGAGTGAAATAAAAGCGTTTACCAATCGCACGCTCAAGATTACGGTAGAGGAAAACGCACACGTGCATTGGGATAAAATCCAACTTGAATCGGATGCGAATTTTTTGATGAACGAAGACAACGTTCACATTGCGTCGAACGGCAATTTCACCATCAACACACTCACCATCGATGGCGGTTGGGTGCGCAACGCCCTCAACATTACACTCGACGGTCAAAACATCGAAGCCAATTTGAACGGCTTCTATATGCCGCGCCGCAAGCAGTTTATAGACAATCATACACGCGTTGATCACCGCAAGCCGCATTGCAATAGCAACGAGCTGTACAAAGGTGTATTGAACGACCAGAGCACGGGCGTGTTCAACGGAAAGGT
>JBILIX010000181.1:0-4987 GCA_044368835.1 Flavobacteriales bacterium
ACTTCAAGAAGTCTACGCTACAGTTGCGGAAAACAAAGGAAAAACTTCGACAAGTAAGGATGAATCCGGTAAAATGGTAATCGGCACAACCAGCACAATAACCATTGATGATGCGGCTTTGAGCAAAATCGCAACCTTGACCGGAGAAATTCGTTCTAAATATTCCGCTCTCTAAACCCACCCTAAAACGAAGCGAACATGAAACTCATTAAAATACTCCTTCCTCTGCTTTTACTGATGCCGTTGATTTCAGACGCGCAGTGCAGAGCCTTTACCAAGAACCAATGTCTGCCACAACTGGATGGTTATGTGCAGAACGACAACTATAACTCAGCCATGCTCGTTCCAGGCGACGATGCCGAATTGTTGCTCACATTTTATGGTGGCAAAGAGTATCGCCTTGTTGTTTGCGCCCACCCTATTTTGGGTAGCGTAGATTTCGAAATCACGGATACCAGCGGTGATTCGATATACGGCGGCAATACAGCAGCCGGTAATAGCTTCGATTTCAAAATGGTGAATACCCAGCAGTTGATTGTGAAGCTGCATGTACCCGAACAAAAATCATCGGTTTCGGTACATGAAGGCTGCGTGTCAGTGCTGGTGGGCTCTAAAGAAGCCAACTAAGATATTTTTCCTCGCTTAAACTGGAAATAAGCGCGATGCCGGGGGGGTTATCCTTCCGGCATTTTGCATTCTTGACGGCACGAATATGCCACGAATACACGAGTGAGCCACGAATGCAGGAATATGCCACGAATACACGAATGAGGAGCGAATGAGGAGAGAATGAGGAGAGAATGCAGGAATATGCCACGAATACACGAATGAGGAAAGAATGAGGAGAGAATGCAGGAATATGCCACGAATACACGAATGAGGAGCGAATGAGGAGCGAATGAGGGGCGTATATTCGGGGTGCGGGTGGACTGCGATTTTTATCAGGAAACACGGAGGGTCTGTGTGCTTAGGATTGTCTTATTTTCGTTACGGTAATTTATATCTGCTCCAACGTGCGTTCAACCCTACTTCTATTAGTGCTTATGCTGCTTGCATTTTCGGGAATGGCAACGCACAACCGCGCGGGCGAGATAACCTATGAGCATGTAAGCGGCTTTACCTATCGGGTGCGCATCACAACCTACACGAAGCAGAGTGCCATAGCCGATCGAAATTCACTGAAAATACGCTGGGGCGATGAAGGTCCGAACGTTATGGAATCGCAGCTCGACAGTTTGTTTCGTACCAATCAGGTGTTGAACGTAGGCATCGATGTAAAACGCAATGAATACACAGGTCTGCACACCTACAGTGGACCAGGCACTTTTACAATCTCGGTTGAAGACCCCAATCGGAATGCGGGTGTTTTGAACATCAACAACGGCGACCCGGGCACACCGGAGGCCGAGAAAACGTCGACATCCGTGATGGCTGTTTTTGCAATTCGTTCTGTATTGGTAATTCGCCCCGGCAACAACGGCCACAATAACTCCATAAAGTTTCTGAACCCACCATTACAAGACGCTTGTATATACCAACCGTGGATTCATAACCCCGTTGCATACGATTCGTTGGAAGGGGATCAGTTGGTTTATTCATTGGTTTCGTGCCTCGGGCTCAATGCAGAGCCGCTCGATACTTGGGAGTCGCCTACAGATTACACGGATGACCCCAACGATGTGTTCTCAATCAATGCAGAGAATGGAGATATTACCTGGGACACTCCGCTTGTAGCGGGTGAATACAATGTGGCCTTTGAAGTGAGGGAATACCGCAACGGCATATTCGTTGGATCGGTTGAACGCGATATGCAGATAACGGTTGTGACTTGCGCGAACGTACCACCTGTAATTAATGAACTACCAGATTATTGCATTGGTGCCGGTGAGTTGCTGCAATTTCAAGTGAGTTACACCGACGAAAACGGAAGTGCTTTTCTGGTGAATGTGGACGCTCTAGGGGGCCCCATGACGGATGTTGATCATGTGGCCTTTTACGATGACGTGTCACGCTTTTTCACTTGGAATCCGCAGTGTGAAGAAGTGCGCGCGGAACCCTATTACGTATCGTTTTTGGCAACCGACCAAGGAAACATACCCCTTACCGATGTAGAAACCGTGAGCATACAAGTGGTTGCTCCGGCCGTTGAAAATCCGCAGGCGGAGGCGGTAGGTAACCAAATGAACCTTTCTTGGAATTTAACACCCTGCTACAGTGCATTTGATTCGGGAGAGCTCGACGAAGTGAGGTACCTCGTTTATAGAAGAAACGGACTTTTTGGATTCGAACCCGAGAATTGTGAGTTGGGAGTGCCGGATTATACCGGCTATAGCTTCATTGGCGAGTCGGCCGGTGCGGGTAATAATTCATTCACCGACACCAGTGTTTTTTACGGAGGTATTTACTGCTACATGGTTGTAACCGTTTGGCCCGATGGGGCCATTAGCTATGCAAGTGAAGAGTTTTGTGACACGGTAAACAAGGAAGTGCCTGTGTTGACCAAGGTGAGTATCGGTGTTACCGATGCTCTTTTGGGTGTCGACACGGTGCATTGGTCGAAGCCGTCGGACCTAGACACCACACTGTTTCCGGGCCCCTATGTGTACCGGTTGTTTTATTCAAACGAAGGCAACAACGTGGACAGTTTGCTTTTCACCACAGAGCCATTTGCATTGTTAGCTGAAGGCGACACCACCTTCATTCACTCAGAAATCAATACGGTTTCTGTCGCCCATCGTTATCGGGTAGAAATCGGCTCCACATCCATCGAGTTGGATGCGACTTCGGCCATTGCAGCATCCATTCTACTTCAATTAATACCGGGCGACAATCAGATGACGCTGAACATGGGAGCGTCAGTGCCTTGGACAAACTTCGCTTATCGCATCTTCAGAAAAGACCCCGGAGCACTCGAATTTGTAGAAATTGACACTGCCTATACCGTAAGTTACATAGACACCGGTTTGGTAAACAACCAGCCCTATTGCTACAAAGTACTAGCCCTCGGCTCTTATTACGCCGACGACGTGCCCGACCCATTGTTCAACTGGAGCCAAGAAATTTGCGCCCAACCCTATGACCAGACACCTCCATGCCCGCCAGCCCTTACAATGACCGACGATTGCATAGAAGCAATCGCAACGCTCAGCTGGAGCAATGTGAGCGGATGCGCCGATGATATTGAAGGGTATGTGGTGTATTATGCGCCTACTCTTTCAGACACGCTTACGTTACTTACAACGCTCTATGGCGCCGCTGATACGTCATTTATTTTCGACGGCTCCGAGCGCAACAATCCGACGAGCATAGCAGGGTGCTACGCCGTTGCGGCATTTGATTCACTGAACCTCTGGCCCGATGGTAATCTCTACCGAAACATTAGTTCATTTTCGAATATCATCTGTATCGACAATTGTCCGGAATACACATTGCCAAACATTTTTTCACCCAACGGTGATGCGTTGAATGACGTGTTCGAGCCCTTCCCTTATCGCTACGTGGACCGCATTTCCATGACCATTTATAATCGGTGGGGAGAATCTGTTTTCGACACAGAAGACCCCTCTATTCAATGGGATGGAAAGCACCGTGATTCAGGCAAGGCTTGCACTGACGGAGCTTATTACTATGTCATTCGTGTCGACTTCATTCGACTTAGCGGCATTGAATCAACATCGTATAGCGGGAATTTGCGCATCATCGGCGGCGATACATCGCCGCAAAATAATTGAGTATGTTTTCAGGAATCGTAGAATCAATAGGCACTGTGGTGCGCATCGAACACGAACAATCGAACGTGCACTTTACATTGAACGCGGCGTTTGTGCATGAACTGGCCATCGACCAAAGCGTGGCACACAACGGAGTGTGCCTTACCGTGGTAGCCATACAAAACGACCAATACACGGTGACAGCGATTGGCGAAACATTGCAGCGAACCAACTTAGGCGAATGGAAAGTGGGCACAGAGGTTAACCTCGAGCGTTGCCTTCGTCTCTCTGACCGCATCGATGGGCATATGGTGCAAGGTCACGTAGACACCACCGCCACTTGCACATCGGTTGAAGAAACAGGAGGTTCTTGGAAATACCATTTTCAATACGAGCATAAACCGGAGTGGACCACTGTGCCGAAAGGAAGCATTTGTGTGAATGGTGTTAGCCTAACCGTTGTTGATTCGGACAAGGGCAGTTTCTCGGTGTGCATTATTCCCTACACCTACGAGCACACCAATTTCAGGCAACTACAAACCGGTCAGCATGTAAATCTGGAGTTCGACATCATAGGCAAGTATGTTATGCGGTACATGGCTATTAATAACTTATAACACTGCCCTCATTTCGCCCATTCGCTGGGGTCTTACCTTCGCCCTACAATTAAACACGCATGATTTTCGCGCTACAACTGCTACTGAGTTTGTCTATCCTGATCATTTTGCATGAGGGCGGACACTTCATACCGGCAAAGCTTTTCAAGACACGGGTAGAAAAATTCTATTTGTTTTTCGACCCTTATTTCTCTGTACTCAAAAAGAAAATTGGAGAAACGGAATACGGTATCGGCTGGCTGCCTTTAGGCGGGTACGTGAAGATCTCGGGCATGGTCGATGAGAGCATGGACAAAGAGCAGATGGCGAAGCCCGCTGAACCTTGGGAGTTTCGCGCCAAGCCGGCTTGGCAGCGCCTCATCATCATGATTGGTGGTGTTGTGGTGAATGTGATTGTTGGTGTTGTGATTTATAGCGTGATTCTTTTCACCTACGGAAAAGAAGTTGTGCCCTCTGAAAATGCGACATACGGTGTGCATTGCAATCCGCTGATGTATCACTACGGCTTTAGGGATGGCGATAAGATTTTGGCCTTGGATGGTGTTAAGCCCGATAATTTTCAGGACATCAACAAGCGCATGATTCTCGATGATCCGAAAGAGGTAACCATCGACCGATTGGGCGAACAAATGGTGATTACCTTACCGGAAGATTTCGGCC
>JBILIX010000182.1:0-4951 GCA_044368835.1 Flavobacteriales bacterium
GTGGTCGCGCCACAAATCAACTTCACGTATTCCTTGACGGTCATTCACATCGATAGTACCATCCTTGTTCACGTCTTCGTGAATAGGAAGGGTAACAGCCATATTGTATGAAGCTTCCCCACGCTTGGCGTCCTTCTCGGCCAGGTAGGTAGCAATTACAGTTTCTTTAATGACAGAATCACGACCCATTACGGTTGCGTGCATCTGTGTTGTTGCGATAGCATACGTACCCGGAGCAGAAGCAATAGTTACATCACTGCTCGTGTAGAACGCATGACCCGCAGACATCGCTACCATTGGGTAAACGTTGCCACCGATGGTCTGACGCTTATCGCCTTCCATCAAATGAACACCTGCTTTTCCGGTTTGATATGCAGCCTTTCCGATTTCTTCATTTCCTGCGCCACGACCGTAGCCAAGTGCAATACCGATGGTTTTGCGTTTCTGGCCCGGAACAGGCATAGCAGGCAACGTAACCGATTTGCCATTTACAGTAACAGTAACCAATGAAGCGCAGTCGCATTGACCGATATACGTTTCCAAGCCCATTTCCTTCATATCGGCAGGGGCCATGGTCACGTAATTGTCCCAGGTTACTTTGGTTATTGGATCAGGGGTTTCCTGCAACACCGCGTTGTTCGCGTGGTTACCGGCACCCATGGTTACTTTCTGATAGAGTGTTACTTCCCACTCACCGCCTTTTGCTGAAGAAACAGCAGCGAGAGCATCAGCAACATTCATGGCAGGAGCAACAGGAGCAGCCACTGCCACAGGAGCAGCCACCGCAGCTGCAGGCGCAGCGTCAACGGGAGCAGCAGGAACAGCAGCTACTTCTACAGCACCGGCAAATGTTCCGTTGTGCACAGCAGTATTCCATGCAGCATCAGACTTCAACATCGCTGCGGTGTATCCACCGTTCTGCGTTGCGCGCATGTAGTCGTAATAAGCAGAAGCGTTGTCGCTCCAGCGCAAGAACGACTCTTGAGCATAACGGCTGTTGTATAATGCATTGATGGTAGGCTGCGCCAAATCGGTGCGGCCTTTCATCGGGGCATAGTCATTCCATGACTCTAAGTAGTGATGGTCAGGAGCCATGTAAGCACAACGGCTCGCTGTTTCATCAGCAAACAAGTTGAAGCTAACAGACGTCTTTACCTTCTGGAGTCCGCTGTTGAATTTATCGGCGTTCATCCAGCTGTACGAAGGATTCACACCATAAACAATCAACACATCAACACTACCGGTATTCATTTCTTCAACCAACGCAGCCATTCCTTCGTCGCTGCCTTGGAAGAGGTTCAAGGTATTCTTGGTATCAACGGTAGTACCGTTGTTGTTGAGTGCAGCATTAATGGCTGCAACAATCATTTGAACGTTCGGGTCGTTTGATCCGGCCACTACAAGCGATGCACCTGCATTCGACTTCAGCGACTCAGCCGCAGAAGCAATTGCAGCGTCTGCTCCTTCTACACCGGCTGCGCTTCCGCCAGTTATAGCAGCATACAGGGCAGCAGCAACTGCGCCTTGTTGAGATGGTTTGATTGCAGTGCGCACATCACTGTTAGAACCGGTGAGCGACATATTGCTTTCAAACTGATAATGCTTGCTCATCCACTCGCCTTCAGGCTTGCGGGTTTGAGCGTATTGAGCCGTGAAAGCAGCGGGCATGAGCCAAGTGCCGAGGAAGTCGGCAGCGATGCTCACAATCGTTTTTGCTTTGCTAAAATCATAGTTCGGAACAGATCCGCCGTTGGCCTTAGCAAGACCGCTGTAGGAAACAGTATCGTACTGAACGTGTTTCACCTTGCCGGCATACTTCGCGCTGAATTCGTTGATAGCGCGCTGTGTGCTTGGGCTGATGATTGTGTTGGAAACGATGCGAATGCTATTGGCAGAAGCCAAAGCAGCCTTCATTTCCGTATCCAAGGTGTTCCAATCGATGTCTGCACCGGCCTTCTTTGGCCCCTTTAAGCGAGCACCATCATAAAGACCCAACACCGACGCATTCATGCGAGAGTTCAAACCTCCGCCAGCAATGCCATGGTCTTTGTTGCCTTTAATGTGAATAGGGCGACCTTCACGGGTTTTCACCAACAGGTTGCCGTAGTCACTACCGTCGTAATAAGTAGACGCATAGTAGTTCGCTACGCCGGGAGTAATTTCTTCCGGTTTCACAACATACGGAATCGACTTTACAACCGGGGTTTCGCAAGCCGCAAGAGTTGCTGCCGCCAAACCAAATCCCATGAACTTCAAGAAGTCACGGCGTCCGGTATTCGATTCGTTTAGATTTTCATCGTTCAGAAAATCTTGCACACTTTGATCACGCTTGAACTCTGAGGTAAGCGCTTCCTGAGCAGCTGCAGTGTTCTGCAACTCATCTAGGCTCGACCAGTATTTCTTAGTTATTCCCATGGAGGTTAATCCGTGTTATTCGATTTAATACTATTAATAGTGGCATTTGCCGCATTCCCAACCGCCCAATTCACGAACAGTTGCTGAACCATCTTCCATAATTTCACGCAGTGTGCGCTGACCCACTTCTGAAGCTTTGTAGCGCTCGTGCATTTGTTGATAGTAGGCGCTTCCGGCCATGTCCACTTCCTTTTTGTTGTGACACTCGAGGCACCAGCCCATGGTAAACGGACGTTTTTCCAGTTTAACCAGACCAACAACATCCTCTTGCGAGTTGATTTCGTCAGCAGTTGGCACGTGACCCACGGTATACATATTCTGAGGACCGTGACAGTTTTTGCAATCCACCTTGCCCACGGAAACGTGTGTTGAGTGATTGAAATACACGTGGTCAGGAAGGTTGTTTACTTTGTTCCATACAATAGGCTTCTGCTCATATCCCTGGATGTAAGAACCCGAGGTTGGATCGAAACCAATTGCATCATAGATTTTCTGAATCTCGGCCGTGCCTGTGATTGCTCCCTTCTTGATTCCCTTGTGGCAGTTCATACACACATTCACGGAAGGAATACCGGCGTGTTTCGATTTAACAGCGCTGCTGTGGCAGTAGTTACAGTCAATTTCGTTTTGACAATTGTGAATGGCGTGCGAAAACCAGATTGGCTGGTCGGGCGTGTAGCCATCATAAACCCCAATATCCATCAGGCTCTTGTACCCAACAACCGCGAAGTAACAGAACAAGAACAGACCTATTACAGAGACAAACTTCCTATTGGCCCACATCCATGATTTAGATGATTGCCAGTATGACATTTCAACTACCGGAGGAAGACCTTCGCGTTCGTTGATAGCATTCTTAAGTGACTTCGAAATATTGGCAGCTGTAACAGCGATAATAGCCAGAATAGAACCGATGATGATAAACCATACCGTTCCATCGCTTTCTTCATTCTTAGCTTTCTCAGCAGCGATTTCCTCGAGCGTCATGCACTTGTTCACAGCAGCACCACCCGCAGGAGCTGCAGCATTGGCTGCCGATTTCACGTAGGTTAAGATATCCTTGATTTCAGCCTCACTTACCGCCTGTCCGGCCATCCAACCGAAGGTCGCCACATACTTGTCGACAAGACCCTTGATATAAGGATCGCCTGTGGCAGCAGCCGCTTGAGGATTCTGAATCCATTTAACGATGAGAGCATCCTTTCCTTTCCAACGCACATCGATGTCTTTCAGACCCGGCGCGGCCAAAACCTCATCGGAGGTTTTGTGGCAAGATGCACAGTTAGCCTTAAATAATGACTCCCCTTTTGCAGCGTCGCCACCCTCAAAAACGCCTCCAAAAGCGTTGAAAGTGAGGAACATTGCTGCCGAAAAAGGAACCAGAATTTTGCTGATAAAACTTCTTGAAAGCCTCTTCATTGCTGATAATTTATGCTATATGCAGGTTTAATCGCGCGGCAAATTTATACGCCACAAGCCATTGACATTCGTGTGACAAAAAGAATGTTAACAATTTAAATTCGTTCTAAATAGAATATCGGCAGCATCCTGCAATCGTTGTTAATTCAGGGGTTTGCGAGAGAAGTCAATTCCTGTTAGGAGAGAAAAAATTCACATTCAAGCCGAAGGCTTTCACGATGTAACTTTGCACGTCGCCTATGAAACACGCACTCCTAACGCTATTAACTATGCTTTCGACCCAAGTCTGGGTTTACGCACAGACCGACAGCATACATACAACGGCCGGCAATGTGACCATCCTAGCAGATTCGTCCATCATCAAACTTGAGCGGGGGAGCCGGAGGTTCAAAGAAATGAAAGGATATCGGGTTCAAATTTTTCTGGGCACACTGGAAGAGGCGAAAGCCGAGCGTAACAAATACCTTTCGTTGGGGCTTCCCTACTCGGCATACATGAAACAAATTGTTCCGGAGCACGCGCTGCAAATTGGCGATTTCGCTACACGCATGGAGCTCGACAAGTGTTTGAAAGAATTGGAGGAATATTACCCAAAAGCATTTGCCGTGGTTGAGGTAATAGAGCCAATGAAAACAAACGGTGCGTCCAAACAGAACAGGTAATTCAGCAACTGACAAAATTTAGTTTTTACTGCGGCTCACCCTTTTACATTTGCGCCTCACAACCCGATCACAATGCCCTTTTACCATCAACTCGGAAACATCCCACCCAAGCGTCATACGGTGCACGACAAACCAGGTGGAGGCATGTATTATGAGCAGCTTTTCGGGACGGAAGGCTTTCACGGAATGAGCTCATTGCTCTACCACGTTCATCGGCCTACGATGATCAAAACTATCTCTGAGCCTGTTTTTGCCGGTCCGGTAGCTGCGGTAGAGCACAACATAACGCCCATGATGCTCAAGGGATGGGATGTGCGGCCTACCCCCGATTTTCTTGAAAGCCGCAGGTATATGTTGTTCAACAACGACCTCAACATTGCAGTTGCGGCGCCTCAGCAAAGCTTAAAGGATTACTTCTATAAAAATGCCGATGCCGATGAACTGATTTTTGTGCA
>JBILIX010000183.1:0-4940 GCA_044368835.1 Flavobacteriales bacterium
GACTCAAAGATTACTCTCAAAAGCCCGCAACACATCAATCACTGAGGGAAAGGTATTCGCTTCAACCATCTTCCATTCTGACGGGGCAATCCACCGGGCTTCCGTTATTCCTTCGATGGCCTGTGGCTTTGGTGTGTCGTGGCCTTCATGCTTCATTACATACCAATCAGTCGATTTCAGCACCTGCTCACCTTTGAGCGTATAGGTATGATAGGTAGTGATTAAATGACGCTGAAGCTCCAGTTTATCTATGGAGCACTCCTCTTCTACTTCGCGCAAGGCTGCCACTTCAAGCTCCTCACCCTGCTCTACCTTACCCTTGGGTAAATCCCACTTTTCAAGCCTGTAAATAAAAAGAACTTCGGAACGATCATTTGAAACCAGTCCACCTGCAGCGCGAATAGTGAGAAACTGCGAAGCGAATTGTTTCCACGACCATTCCACATCGCGGCATTTCAGGTAAATCACCTTCGCGCCTCGGCTAATAGCGATTTCGATGAGCATCGTATCAGCCTTTCCCTGTGAAACAATCAACTCATGCTCCGGCAAGAATGAGCCCTCATGCGAATCATCGATGAAGACTACGGGTCTATTGGCAAAATAAACTTTATACTTTTGGGGCATGAATCAACAAGATCGAGCGTTAAAAGTAGCTGAATTTCTGCTTCAAATCGAAGCCATCAAACTCAATCCTGAAAATCCGTTCACTTGGGCGTCGGGCCTGCGCTCTCCCATCTATTGCGACAACCGAAAAACATTGTCGTATCCGGATGTGCGAGCCTTCATCCGCGACGCTTTTGCGGCCACCATTCGAGAGTCTTTTTCGAACGCAGAGGTTATAGCTGGTGTCGCTACAGGCGGCATTGCTATTGGGGCCCTGGTTGCTGAAGTGCTCAACTTACCGTTTATCTATGTGAGAAGTGAAGCAAAAAAACACGGACTGGGCAACCAGGTAGAAGGCGTTCTTCATGCTAAACAACGCGTCGTGGTTATTGAAGACCTCATCTCAACCGGATCGAGCAGCCTGAAGGCGGTTGAAGCCCTGCGTGAGGCGGATGCGGACATCGTTGGTATGGTAGCCATTTTCACATACGGCTTCGCAAAAGCCGCCGATCGCTTTGCTGAAGCAACATGCCAAGTGCAGACACTGAGCAATTACGATTCGCTGCTACAGCAAGCAACACATTCAGGCTACATCACCGCCTCCCAGCAGGCAACCCTTACCAACTGGAAATCGAATCCCGAAGCATGGAGCGAACACTTCTTGGCCGACCAATCACACTAATGCACAGAACCAATGACACACATCGAAAGTCAATCGGCTCAGGTAAACGCCCCTGCAGCAGAAGTGTTTTCATTTCTAAGCGACATGAAAAACATCGAGAAGCTATTACCTGCAGGCAAATACAGCGAATGGCAAGCGCAACAGGATTCGTGTAGTTTCAAAATTCAAAACGCATACACCATCGGCTTGCGCATCAAAGAAAGCAAACCCAATGAAGAAATAACGTACGAAAGCACGGCAGGCTCTCCATTTGCATTTACGCTGAAGGTAGAATTAACAGAATCAGGCACTCAAACCACCGGTCAACTTATTTGTGACGCACAGATAAATCCATTTTTGGAGATGCTTGTAAAAGGGCCATTGAAAAACCTCTTCGATTATATGGCAGGTCAACTGCCAACGGCGATGGGAGTTTAATTACGATTTACCTGTTTTCCAACAATCCCAAACCAAGTCTTGCTGCGAAGTGGGGCTCGACATGCGCACGCATCTGTATTTTGTTACCCATGTTTTACCGGTTGGAGCAAGCACTAAATCGACGCGCTTGCCCTTTCTGAGAATGGCCAACTCCAGTTGCATTGCATGCATACGCATGAGGTGCTGCACATTTTTGTAGGGCGCAATTCCATTGACAGCGATAATTTCATCCCCATACCACAAACCTGAAACATCCGCCGGCGATTCGGGAACAACCGCACTCACCAACACCCGTTGGTTGCTCTCGTCCAGCGACAAGCCAAGGTTCGTTTCACTCCACTTGGAAGAAGGCGACTCCTGCAACTCTACCCCTGCCATGGCAAGCACTTCGCGAAGCATAGGGATATAATCCTCGGTGCCCGTTACGAATGAATCAAAGAGCGAAGCGAAATCATAAACACCCATTTCATTCAGAAGATTCAAATAATCTTCAGCCGTGTAACCAATCGATTTCTTACCGAATCGATCATACAACTTTTTCATCACGTCATCGAGCGAAGCTGCTCCGTTAGCGCTGCTTATGAGTATCAAGTCGCACATCAATGCAATCAAAAAACCCTCGTTGTAAATCGAAACCTTTCGCCAAGGAACACCTGCAACATAGCCGTCCAGCCAAGTATCCCAGCTGCTCTGCGCCACCGACAAATTGAGACGGCCGTGGTTATTCACATAATCTTGCACATGATCATGAACTACATCCAACCATTCTTCTGTCGTCAGCGCTCCGCTCCTCCACAACAAGGAATCGCCGTAATACGTTGTGACACCTTCGTAAACATATCCCTGCTCTGAATAATTCTCACGGGTAAAATCGTAGGGTAACATTTCAACAGGGCGAATATTCTTGACATTCCATGTATGAAACAACTCATGACAACTTATGCCCAATAAATCTTTGTAGAGATGTTCTTGCTGAAAATCGGCCGCAGGCCCCATCGTAATTACTGTGCTGTTGGCATGCTCAACGCCATGCCGAAGGAAATAAGGAACGAAATGAAAGAGAAAGTGATATTCGCTGCAAGGAATATCGCCAAACAGGTTCATTTGCAATTCTGTAAAGTCTGTAAAGTCTTGTAAGAGGCGCTGCTCATTGAGGTTCACGCTTCCTTGTATCCAAATATGAAAGGGAACACCCCGAACTTCATACGTCAAATGCTTCAATGATTTGGACGCAATCAGCGGGCAATCCGCCAATTGGTCAAACGAATGAGCCGCTAAGGTGTGTTCTGATTGTTTTTGCAAACCGGTTGCAACGCGGTATTCAGCGGGCACATCTAGAGCAACTTCGTAAGGCAATTGCGGATTATCGGCGTCGTAGAAAAAACAATTCACCGGGTTGATGTATAGCTGCTCTTCATCCAGAAAAGACGAGCCGGCGTTGAGCTCCGCTGCATAATACTGATACGTCAATCGCACCACGGAGGAACCTGCTGTTTCCACAAGCCAAGCGTCCTTAGAAGTTTTTCTAAACTTCAATTCCTTGCCCGATGCATCGCATGCTTTCCATGCGCGAATATTCTTGGCAAAATTTCCCAACTCGTATCGACCCGGCCTCCATGAAGGAAGTTGTAACGTGATGCGCTCTCTTCCTGTTGAAATGAACTCGGCTTCAAATCCGATAAAATGGCGATGTGGGTGAGCGGTTCTAACTGTGTACTTAATCATTTCTTCTTACGAATTGCTTTTTCAATGGGCTCACCTGTTGTTGCGTCGGGCAGCGATACACCGCACATCATGCTCACTGTAGGCGCTATATCTGTAATACTCTGGCGTGCAAATGTTTCACCGCTCTCTACTCCATACCCGAAGAAAATGGCAGGCACGTGTGTATCGTAGGTGAATGGCGAGCCGTGCGTAGTGCCGCTCATACCATACTCGATGTAGCCGGGATCGAGCGTGTAAATCACATCTCCCGACCGCTTTGCATCAAATCCCTGTTGAATCATATTCTTCACCAATTCGCCACCGCGCGACTGGCTCAAATCGGAAGCTGTATACGCATTCATGACCTCAGGAAAAGTGAGGCACAATTGAGCTACCTCATATTGAATTTCTTTAGCGTTTAATCTTTTCGTTTGAATAAGCCGATGGTTCAAAAAAACATTTTGATTACTTTCATTCAACACCCAGTCACCCTCACCATAGCGTTTTGCCAACGTGTCCTCCAGAAACAACTCCAGTTTGTCGCTCTTCCAATAGCCGCCAATGGCTTTGCGTTTTGCGGTGTAGCTTGGTGTAGGTGCTCCGCCGTGATCGGCCGATAGAAAGACCGTGTAATTGCCTTTACCTACTTTTTCGTCGAGGTAGCGCAAAAACACACTCAACTCTTCATCGAGGCGCAAATAACAATCCTGTGTCTCCATAGCATGTATTCCAAACTGATGTCCGATGTAATCGGTTGAGGAAAAGCTCATGCACAGCATATCCGTCAACGCGTCGGTGCCCAATTGCTCCTGTTGAATCACTTCACGCGCGAAATCAACCGTAAGACTATTTCCGAAAGGAGTTGCCTTCAGCAATTCATAATTACCATTGGCAGCCTTGAGAGCCGGCAAATCGTAAGGAAAGGTTGGTTTCGTTGTGCCTTTGAAAGGCGTTTCATGTGCATTATTATCTGCTGCACTCTCATCGTATACCGATGCATCGCGCAGCAAATTCCAAGTCTGCGCCAAATACGTATCAGCCTTTTTTTGCTTGTTAAATTCGGTAACCCATGCAGGCAATGCATTCATGTACCAATTGCTCGTAGCCCACACACCCTCATCGGCACCCACAAACCAATAGGCGGCATCGGCAGTGCGACCGGCAGGCAGAATGGCTCCGCGGTCTTTCATGGCTATACCGATTACCTTTCCTCTGCCGTTGGTTTGGCTGCGAATCATGTCACCCAAGGTCGAAGCTGTCAAGTAATGCGGCGACATCTGTCCCGACTTGGATGAAGTGCCCACGCCCAGCGCAGATGTATCGGATGAGCAATAAATCATAGCATTGCTTGTACGATCATACCAGTCATTTTGGATGATGCCATGATAAGCAGGAGTAGTGCCCGTGAAGATCGATGCATGACCAGGCCCTGTATAGGTCGGCATGTAGTTGTAGTGGAGGTTGTGGCAAACAAAGCCTTCCTCGACGAGCCGTCGGAAGCCGCTCTTACCGAAATCGTTCCAATAACGCAGCA
>JBILIX010000386.1:0-4936 GCA_044368835.1 Flavobacteriales bacterium
CCACGTGCAGGCCCGCACCACTCGGGTAGGGAAACATGTCGAGCACGTAATACTTGGGTAGCTCGTTGTTTTCAGAGACGCTGTAGGTTTGATTTTCCTGCCAGCGCTGTTGCCATTTGCGCTCTATTTCCGAGAAGTTGTAGTCCATGGGAGAATGAAATTGAGGCGCGAAGATAGTTGGGGGAGGATTACAGGATAGTAGGATTATAGGGCGGCCGCATTCCCTATAATCCTACAATGCCATAGCCCTTAAAATCCTTCCATGGACCGCATGATTGTGGAATAGTCATGAATAAGGCTTATAGATGGAAACGGCTGCCAATTGGCAGCCGTTTTTTTTTGTTCTAATGTTCACCTCAAGTTCAATTGCGCGTATTGGATATGACCGGAAGAGAAGCCATCAGCACAACCTACAACATAGCAGGAACACTTCATCTTCCACTGGATATAACCGATTTGAGCGGTGGAGTATATGTTGTTGAATTGTTGGATGGAACAACCAAGCATGAGCATCGCTTGATCATCGAACATTGATAAAACTTGTTTTAAAATGGAAAGGGGCGCTTGGTCGCCCCTTTTTTATTTAATTTTTTCTACTGTAAATGAGTGTTTTACGGTTTTTTTCGACCTCACTTAAGGTAAAAAATACAATAACACTTATTGTTTATTGTACAATTTGTCTACTTTGGCATTACGAATGGCCCTCTAACCTTAACAAAAAAATAAAGGGTCATTGTAACCAATAACAAACCAAAACAAATTTCAATTCAATGAAAAAGATTTTATTCACGACAGCGATGCTCTTCATCGTTGGCCTGATGTGGTCGCAAGTCAATGTGACTTTTCGGGTTGACATGACTGGCGTAACAGGCTATACAACGCCTGAAGTCAATGGAACGTTCAATGGATGGTGCGGCGCAACGTGCAATCCGATGACCGATGCGAATTCTGATGGTGTATGGGAAACAACCCTTGCACTTAATGCGGGCTCTTATGAGTTCAAGTATGCGTACGACAACTGGAACGGTGGCGGTGAGTCATTGACAGCGGGCACGCCTTGCACGATTACTTCGTTTGGTAATACCAACCGCACCTTGACTGTAGAATCTACAGACATCGTTATGCCAATCGTATGTTATGGTAGCTGTTCTGCTTGCGGTGCTTCGACTGTACGCGCGGTAACATTCCAAGTTGACCTTTCAAACATCAATGGTTTTACAACTCCAACTGTCAATGGGACGTTTAATGGATTTAGCGGTACAGCTAACCCGTTGAGCGATCCTGAGTCGGATGGTATTTGGTCAACAACCATCAACCTTCCGGATGGAATCTATGAGTACAAGTTTGCATATGATAACTGGACAGGTCAGGAAACCTTGATTCCCGGCTCGTCATGCACAGTGACCAGTAGCGGTTACACCAACCGTCGCGTTGTAGTCTCTGCCGACGCTACTTTGCCAGTTGCTTGCTGGGGAAGCTGCAGCAATTGCGCAGCGGCTTTGTTGCCGAAGAACGTAACGTTCCGAGTAGACATGCAGAACGTAACAGGTTTTACAACACCTGAAGTAAATGGATCCTTCAACGGATTTTGTGGTAACTGTAACCCACTAACCGATGCAAATAGTGATGGCATCTGGGAAACTACCATTCAATTGAACCAAGACACGTTCGAATACAAATTTTCGTATGACGGTTGGGCAGGCCAAGAGAACTTAACTCCTGGTTCATCATGCACCTCTACCATTGGTGGCTACACCAACCGCTCAATCATTGTTGGTAACGCAGATCAGGTATTGCCAATCGTATGTTGGGATCTTTGTACCAACTGTGCGCCTCCTACGCGTAACGTCACATTTAAAGTGGACATGTCGCAAGTAGCGGGCTTTAATGCCGCTACAGACGTACCATGCGTGAATGGTACTTTTGAAAACTGGGCCGGTGGCACATACCCAATGACGGATGCTAACAATGATGGTGTATGGGAAAGAACTATTGCATTGGCTGATGGGAGCTACGAGTATAAGTTTGCTTACAACGGCTGGGCGGCTTCTGAACAGTTGACAGCAGGTTCTTCTTGCACAGTTACCAGTGGTGTTTATACCAACCGTTCACTTACTGTGAATGGCTCAAACTTGACTTTATCTAATGTGTGTTGGGCCAGCTGTAACTCATGCGCAGCTCCTACATACGATATTACGTTCCAAATTAACATGGAAAATGAAAGTGGTTTTGGCACTCCTTACTTGTCGGGCACTTTCAACGGATGGTGTGGTAACTGTAATCCATTGACTGACTCGAATAATGATGGCGTTTATACTGCCACTATCCCATTACAGACCGGCGTTTATGAATACAAGGTCTCGCGTGATAACTGGGCTGGATCCGAACAACTTGCCTCGGGCTCATCATGCACAGTTACCAATGGTTCGAATACAAACCGCTCGCTTACTGTTGGCACAACCGCGCAAACACTGCCTGTAGTTTGTTATGGTACTTGCTCTGATTGTGTTACACCGATTGCAGTTACTTTCCAAGTGAACATGAATCAGGTTTCCGGTTACGGAGTTCCAGAAGTAAACGGTTCGTTCAACTCATGGTGCGGTGGCTGTTTCCAGCTAACTGACTTCGACAACGACAACGTATACACCGGTACAGCGTATATCGCTCCGGGTACTTATGAGTACAAGTTTGCTTATGACAGTTGGGCAGGCCAAGAGAACCTCGTTCCCGGTTCTTCTTGCACAATAACCGATTTCGGTTACACCAACCGCCGCTTGGTTGTTACTGGCGACACCATTCTTCCTATCGACTGCTGGGCTTCATGCGGTGCGTGTGTTGAGTACTACGATGTAACCTTTCAGGTTGATATGTCGCAAGTAACCGGCTTCAACATTCCGGAAGTAAACGGTGACTTCAACGCATGGTGCGGTGGCTGTTTCCAATTGACCGATCCAGATGGAAACGGTATTTACAGCGGAACAGCAACTATCCAGTCGGGTCCTCATGAGTTCAAGTTTGCACATGATGCGTGGAGCGGCCAGGAATCGTTGACTCAAGGTTCTCCTTGCACGATTACACCCTTCGGTTACACCAATCGTTTCATCAATGTACAAAGCGACATGGTGTTGCCTGTGGCTTGCTGGGGTCAGTGCGGCAACTGTGGTTACGCAGTTAACAATGACTCACCATACTCTGCGGTGAACGTACAGTACAGCATCAATTCTGCATTTCCAAACTGCTACTCGATCAATGGTACTACAGCAAACGCTACCAACTCTCCACAATCATCAGGCTTCAGTGGAAAGGACACTTGGTACAAGTTCACAGCACAGAGCACAGGTGTGAGTATAACACTTACCGGTTCAGGCCAAGACGATGCGATTGCATTGTACTCTAAGTCGGGTTCAAGCTTCAATTTGATGAGCGGTGCAGTAGAAAATGCTTCAAGCGGAGCGGGCGATTTCGAGCGTCTGAACTACACAGGTCTTACTCCCGGCACTGTATATTATGTGTCAGTTGGTGCAGCCGATGCAACCACATCCGGCGCTTTTGCATTGTGCATTCAGCATTTGTTAGCAACTAGCTGTGCTACAGCTATACCTGCAGCAGGTTTGTCGTTGTGCGATTCATACAAAGCAATCTATCGCGGTGCACCTTCACAAGGCGTAACGTACACGTTCAACTTTAATGGTGTTGGTGGCGGTGCAACAGGTACTACTACACTTTCCGGAACAAACGGATTGACCACATTGTCGCACCCAACCTACGCATTGCGTTATGGTGGTGTTTACAACGCAAGCATTGACGTTCGTTACAACCTATTGAACAGCGCTTCAACCCCCGAGCCAATCGATGTGATCGGTGCTTCTGCAGGTAACTGTTCTGCAGTATCTATCCGCACACAACCTAACCTCGAGGTTAAGTTTTCGCAGCGTTGTCCATCGGCGTTGTTGCGTAGCAATTTCCTCACAGGCACACCGGTATCGGGTGACCCACGCGCTTGCTCTGCCGTCAACTACACCTATGAGTTCACTCAAGTAGCGAGTTGCGCAGTTGGAACGAACATTTCAGTTGTTCCTGCAACCTATACCACAGCAACTGCCAGTCCATACCTTGGATTGGGTGTATTGGGTAGCTTGCCAAACGCAGGTGCATGGAATGTACGCATTCGTCCAAACTTCACCTATGGTCCTGGCACGTTCGGTCCAATGCAGCGCATCTTGGTTAACAGCACCTCTGCAGGTGCCATGTTGAATGAGGACGAAGCAGAAGTTGACTTCCGCATGTTGGAAGAAGGTCAAAACTGGGTGGTATATCCAAACCCATCGAATGGCAATGCAATCAATGTTCAAGCGTTCGACGTGCAATCTGAACAGGTTTCAGTTCGCGTTATCGATGCAATGGGACGTGTTGTATACAACCGATCATTCTCAGTGAATGGTGCTTTGAATACCTCCGTTGTTTTCGATCAAGCACTTTCAGCCGGAATCTACACGGTAGAATTCACGGACAATGACATAGTGAAGTCTGAAAGGCTGATGATTCAGAAATAAGTTTCACTGTTTTTTGTTGAAAGGGAGAGCTCCGGCAAAGGCCGGGGCTCTTTTTTTATAATATGATGAAAATCAGCGCAATGATATTGGTTAGTGTAAAATTTACACTTTGATAGTGTTTGTATTACACTTTCTTAATTAGTTTCGTCTAAGGCGAAGAGAAATTTCTCTGAGCCCCTTTCACAAATTAACCTTTTAACAAAAAACAATGAAGCAAATTCTATTTGCTCTGCTTGCCATAGTGGTAAGCGGTGCGTGGGCTCAAATCTACGAGCCTGAAGGAGTCAACATGCCTGGGGCATGGAATGGCTGGACCAATCTTCCAACCAACAATTTGGCACTCGCTAACCCGAATCAGGTGAGCGGTGGTCGCCTTGTAAAAA